>QNCQ01000296.1 GCA_003645825.1 Fidelibacterota bacterium | reverse complement strand
TTGACCCGGCCCAAGGTGTTGATTCCCGTTGCCGGTAAACCCATTCTCGGTCACATTCTTGACAGAGTGATAGATTTTGAGGTTGCTGAGATTACGGTGGTTGTTGGGTACCTTGGAGAGCAGATCGTGGAATATGTGGAGAAGAACTATCCAACAAAGAAATTCAGATTTATAGAACAGAAGGAAAGGAAAGGGTTGGGGCATGCAGTTGGCCTTGCTTTAAAGGATGTTGATGATCCGGTGCTGATAATCCTGGGAGATACCATCATTGATACCGATTACGGAGTTCTTTTCGGAAGCGAGAAAAATGTGATAGGAGTAATGCCTGTTGATGATCCAAGAAGATTTGGGGTTGTTGAGGTTAAGGATGGGCATGTTAAGAGGTTAGTTGAAAAACCGGAGGTTCCTCCAAGTAACCTGGCAATCGCGGGGATATATCTAATCCAGAGTCAGAGGATGTTAAAAAATGCTATTAAGGAGATTATTAAAAGGGGGATAAAAACCAGAGATGAATATCAACTTACAGATGCTCTACAGCTGCTTCTGGAAAAGGGGATAGACATGGAGATTTCAGAAATTGGAGCGTGTTACGATTGCGGTACCAGAAAGACTTTGCTGGATACGAACCAGAAACTTTTAAAACAGAGAAGACAGGAAAAGTATAATTTTGAGTCCTCAGTGATAATTCCTCCTGTGTTTATTCATCCCGAAGCGAAGATAAAAAAGTCGATTATAGGTCCCTATGTGAGCATTGGCAGGAATACCGCCGTAGAATACTCCATAGTGGAAAATTCTATAATAGACAGTGGCTCGCTGATAAAAAACACTGTTGTCAAGAAAAGCCTTATAGGGTATAATTCATACATAAAGGGGTCAGCGTTCGTCCTGGATATGGGCGATTATTCCTCGAAGGAATTAACTTGATTTTAAGTTAAAACATGGATAGTTTTTCTTCGGTTTCAAAGGAGAACGTCTACAGGGAGGATTTTGTTTTATGAAGAAATTTAGATTTACCTCAGAATCGGTTACGGAGGGACATCCTGACAAAATATGTGATCAAATTTCGGATGCAATTCTGGACGAAATTATAAGAAGAGACCCCGATGCCAGGGTAGCATGTGAGGCTCTTACTACCACAGGGATGGTGCTTGTAGTTGGCGAAATAACTACAAAGACATATGTAGATATACCTCAGATTGTAAGGAATACGCTTGACTACATTGGTTACAATAATCCCGATTATGGTCTCGATGCAAAGACCTGTGCCGTACTTACCTCTATCCACGAGCAAAGTGAGAACATTGCTATTGGTGTTAATGAAACTGAGGAACATGAGCAGGGCGCTGGTGATCAGGGAATGATGTTTGGTTTTGCGTGCGATGAGACTCCTGAACTTATGCCGCTACCAATATCTCTTGCTCATAAGCTAACACGGAGGATGGCAGAAGTCAGAAAAAAAGGAATTCTGAATTGGGTTAGACCAGATGGGAAAGCGCAGGTAACGGTAGAGTATGAAGATGGGGTTCCCAAACGTGTTACAAGTGTTGTCATAGCTGTCCATCACAATCCTGAAATCACTCATCAGCAGATAGTCCATGATATAAAAAACTATGTTATAAATCCTGTGGTTGGTGATTATGTAACCAGGGATACAAAATTTTACATTAATGCTACAGGGATTTTCACCATTGGGGGACCCCAGGCTGATTCTGGGGTTACAGGGAGAAAGATTATTGTCGATACCTACGGCGGAATGGGGAGACATGGAGGAGGTGCTTTTTCTGGAAAAGATCCCTCGAAGGTTGATAGATCTGCTTCCTATATGGCAAGATATATTGCAAAAAATATAGTTGCTGCTAAACTGGCAAAGCGTTGTGAGGTCCAGCTCGCATATTCTATAGGTATTGCGAATCCGATATCTGTTTACGTTGACACATTTGGTACAGGAGAGGTGGATGAGGTCAAGTTGGCAGAGGCAGTAAGGGAGATTTTCCCCTTGAAGCCAGCAGAGATAATAAAGCATCTGGACCTTTTGAGGCCTATATACCTTAAAACCGCTGCTTACGGTCACTTTGGTCGGGAAGATGATGATGATTTCACATGGGAAAAGCGGGATATGGTTGGTAAGCTAAGAGAATATTTTGGAGTGAAGTAATGGAAGGAAAGGTAAAAGATGTAGGACTTGCAGAACAGGGCAGGTTGAAGATCGAGTGGGCTGAAGCTCACATGCCTGTTCTAATGGCTTTGCGAAGAAAGTATGAGAAGGAGAAACCCCTTAAGGGAATGAGAATAAGTGGCTGCTTGCATGTAACAAAGGAGACTGCTGTTCTTGTCAGAACTCTTGTCGCCGCAGGAGCAGAGGTAGCATGGAGCGGGTGCAATCCTCTCAGCACCCAAGATGATGTTGCTGCGGCCCTGTATTCTGAAGGGATTCCAATCTGGGCATGGAGAGGATTGTCAGTCGATGAATTTTACTGGTGTATTGAGCAGACCATAAAGCAGAAACCAATGCTTACTCTGGATGATGGTGCAGATTTAATTTTTACGCTGCATCGTAAATATCCAGACCTGGCGAAGCAGGTTCTTGGGGGATCAGAGGAGACCACGACCGGTGTAATCAGATTGCGGGCCATGGCCAATGATGGTGTATTGCTTTATCCTGTTATTGCTGTCAATGATGCGGAGACAAAATGGGATTTTGATAATGTTTATGGAACAGGTCAATCCACTGTAGATGGTATTTTAAGGTCTACCAATATTCTTTTTGCTGGTAAAAGGGTTGTTGTTGCTGGGTATGGCCACTGCGGGAAGGGTGTAGCGATGAGGGCCCGTGGGCTGGGTGCAAATGTGATCATCACTGAAGTAAAACCTACCGCAGCTTTGAAAGCCGTGCTGGATGGTTTTACTGTGATGAAAATGGATGAAGCGGCTGAGATAGGAGATGTCTTTGTTACTGCTACGGGCATGAAAGATGTTATAGTGAAGAGACACTTTGAGAAAATGAAAGATGGTGCTATAGTATGTAATACGGGACATTATGACTGTGAACTAAATCTTGTTGATCTTAAAGAAATTGCTCAGTCCAGGAAAG
>QNCQ01000295.1 GCA_003645825.1 Fidelibacterota bacterium | reverse complement strand
TCATTTAAATTGGCACCAAACTCAGGAATGACTGAAAAATATTCCCCTGTCTTCTTATTTTTTACAATTACTTTACTAATTCCA
Source organism: Fidelibacterota bacterium (assembly GCA_003645825.1). Classification (GTDB taxonomy): domain Bacteria; phylum Fidelibacterota; class UBA2242; order UBA2242; family B5-G15; genus B5-G15. Next base: position 3,008 of record QNCQ01000295.1, on the reverse strand, counting down.
TTCTCATTTACATTATCTATGACAAAATATTCCACCTCCACCTTCCTGAACAAAAAAGTGAAATGTTACTCTATAAGTAGACTTAATTGATTAATAAATTACGATTTAACGCTCAAGAATCCCAGGCTGCTTATAAACTTTGCCATTAACCTTAACCTCAACCATAGGCCAGTTTCCAGTATAAGTGATCACTTCAAATCCACCCCTTTTAGCAATTATCGTATCCTCAACTTTTACACCAGTAATTGTTGGATTCCATGCAAAAGCCTGATTATCATAAACAATTTCATCTATACCTGGGTAAATCACATACTCTCTATCATTATATCCAATGGCGCCACCTTGATGATGCTTTTGCCACTCGTTCTCATATCCGACTTCAGCATACCAATCCTTGCACTCCTCAAAAATTTCTGCAAGAGACTTCCCTGGCTTCGTCGCTTCTTCAAATTTCGACATCACAATAGCACACGCCTCCAATTTCTTCCTTAGTTCATCAGGGACTCTACCAAAACACACAAATCTAGTAACAGCTATGGGCATCCCCCACTTCTCAGCAACGACATTTACCATTGCATATTTTTTCAACTTCGCCCCGCCTGGCAACGCGTGACGATATTTAAAGATTCTATCATCTACACCAATTAGAAGAACAGTTGGAAATATTCCTCTCGACCTGAGCTCAGCAGCAGTAAGATATTCAACTTCATACTCAGACATCCCTGGCTCTATCATTCGGCATACTTTTTCGACTGATTCAGTAACTTCTTTGCCTAACCATCTATACCTCTTTATTTCACTTTCCGTTAATTGAAACCTTAACTTCGAAAATTCACCGGCTTTATTTACCGTCCCGGGAAAATCAACATCACTACCAATGACACCATCTCCAGCTATTTTCTTTATTATCTCACCTCGTATATCCTTAACCGCATTTGCTTCATACCAGTTGTAAAGTTTCAACTCATATCCAAGACCTTTCAGATCCTCATTCATTAATCTAGGGGCCTCACTTCCATTGCATATAAGATACTTTTTCCCATCCCTCATAATCAATAGGCTTGCAGCCCCAACGTCCTTATTAAGAACAATCTGTGTATTTGCTTTGCCTCCAGTAATCCAGCGTACATTGCGAATTTGAGTTAATAGTATACCAGCCAAACCTTCCTGATCAAGAAAACTTTGAACTTTCTTCATTTTATATTCGATTTCCTTTTTTAACTCTATTTCTGTGTTTACATATTGAGGTAAATTCTGCCACTCTATTTTTGCACTACAACCCCACAGAAGCAAAAATGCCAAAACCATTAATAATAAAAATTTTTTTCGCCACATCTTGCACCCCCAAATTTTTTACCAGAAGATTATATAAAGTAATATTACGATCCCTATCACACCAAATCCCAACATTTTAACCAACGGGCTAGAGCTTGTGTCAAAATTCTTTCTTACCGGTAAATCTACAGGTTTATCCAGTGGTTTCAGCAGTGTCATAATTGCCATAACTATTATAATTAAAACAAAAGTAATAGCCATTCTATTTAAAAATGCTATCGGGTAAACGGTTAATCCAATCTTCTCAAAATAAGGAATGGTACCAAAGAAAATCAGTAACAAACCATATATTAAAGGATTCAATACAAGGGCGGCAACGCCACAACTTCTAGGAGCTTTTTTCACCAGTAATGCAAACACAAAAGCTGCAAGAATACCCGGAGATATAAACCCTTGGAATTCCTGAATATACGTGAATATTCCATGCAATCCGGGGCTACCAAGTAGAGGAGCTATAATGCACCCAATAAGAAGGAAAATAGCCGTAGAAATTCTTCCAGTCCAGACAAGGGTCATGTGTGAAGAATCTCTCTTTATATATCTTTTAAATATATCCATCGTGAAAATAGTTGATGCAGAATTTAGCATTGAGGCTAAGGAGCTAATCACCGCACCACTTATCGCAGCAAAAATATATCCTTTAAAGCCCCCCGGAATTATGTTCTTGATAATCAGAGGATAAGCAGCATCTGTTGTTGAACCTGGGGCAGTCAGTTGTTCCCTGAATAATTGCCACGCCATAATCCCCGGAAACACTATAATAAAGGGAGTCAATAATTTAAGTGAAGAGGCAAAAATAACCCCCATTTGCCCTTCCTTGACGCTTTTAGCAGCTAATGTCCTCTGAGTGATAAACTGATTTACGCTCCAGTAATAAAAATTTGGGATCCACAAACCAATAACCAGAGCAGTCCATGGAAGGACAGGATGATCTGCAGGGAGTATCATGTGTAATTTATCCGCATTCGCGTGGAAGAAACTGCTAACTCCACCAACCTTTGTGAAACCAAAAATCAGAGTAATAACCCCTCCGATAATCAAGCTTGACCCCAAGAACAGATCAGCCCATGCAACTGCCTTTAATCCTCCCCATAAGGTATAGATAGCAGCAACAATAGCTACAAGCCAGACAGATCTTGTAAGGGTCATCTCCATGCCGAGGAACTTGCTACCGCTGAAGAGGGTTTTGATTGTAAGCCCACCTGAATACAAAACTGAAGAAACAAGCACAAACACATAAATCACTACAGTATACATTGCCATCAAATCTCTAGCTTTCGGAGAATACCTGTACTCTAAAAACTCCGGGAAAGTATAAATTCCAGTTCTTAAAAACTTGGGCAGGAAATAAATAGCTACAATAACCATGGTAATAGCAGCCATCCACTCATAACTGGCTATAGCAAGCCCAGCTGCTCCTGCTCCCTGGCCGGACATTCCAACAAACTGTTCTGTAGAGATATTCGCGGCAATCATCGAAAGCCCTATCAAGGGCCAAGTCAACCCTCGTCCGGCAAGAAAGTATTCCTCCTCTGTTCTCTCTTTCCGGCTTTTGTAAAGGCTGTAGAGTACAACCACAATAAAGAACAGAACAAAGATAACCGCATCATACCAATGAAAAGCTATCATAACTTTCTCCTTCCTATAGGTTTTACGCTGAATCCCTTACAATC
>QNCQ01000294.1 GCA_003645825.1 Fidelibacterota bacterium | reverse complement strand
TACTATAGGATTATTGCCAAGCATAGCGGTAAGGTCATGGATGTTGCCAATGGTAGCCTGGATGATGGGGCAAATGTATTGCAATGGAATTACCATGGAGCGGATAACCAGAGATGGAGAATTATTTCTGTAGGTGATGGTTACTATCGTATAGAGTGTAAAGCAAGTGGTAAGGTGCTGGATGTTGCAAGTGGTAGTGCGGATGACGGGGCTAACGTACTACAGTGGTCGAGCAACGGGGGAGCTAATCAAAAATTTAGATTTGATCCTATTTCTCCTGCGGATTGATGAGGGAGAAATTGTTCTGAGGGTGGGGGATTAACAATTCTGACTGGCCTATAGGCACGGTGAGAAATGGATGTGTATGAAGGGAAGGGGTTTTAAATCTCTTCCTTTTTTTTCTGATGAGGGTGAAAGGAGTAAAGGTTATGGTACAGTTCCTCACAAAGTCAAACTTATATGCTGTTTTCTATATTCTTCTTATGTTTGTTGTGTCTGTGAGTTGCTGTATGTGCGGAAGGGAAGAGTATAGTATTATAGAATCCTATCCAGATTTAATAGAAATTAAAAATATTCCCTGTTCTCCTGATGATTTGACATGTCGGTGTTTTTGCGACTTAGGGAGCTGGTATGGATATGCGCTGCCGCCGGATACAGGTTCTGGAGTGAACTACTTGGGAAGCTTTATTGGTCCCTATTCTGTGCTGTCGCAGAGGTGGGTTTCTGCGTCGCTTTTAAGACTGAAGTTCTTTTTCAATGGCGAAGAGAGAAGTATGCAGCATGCAAGGAGAGAGATTCACTATTATCCTGGGTATTTGCTTCAGAGATTTGAATTTAACGATGGGATTAGTATAGAAGAGAAACTTTTTTTTGCTTCATCTTATCAGGCTGTCCTATTAGTTGATGTTGTGAATGGATCACGGAGGGATGTGGCTTTTTCCCTCGAACTAACTCAGGGGGGATTGTTTGATGATTTCAGTTTTGATACCAGTTTTGCAATTCCGGTTCTAAAGGCTGAAAATGGTCAGTTTTATTTTTCTACTAACATTCATCTGCTGGGTATAGATAGTATTTCTAAGTCTGCAGAAAAAGTGGTTATAAATTCTGACAGAGTTTGTATTAAGAAGGGGAGAAAACTTAGATTTTACATAGTTCAAGTATGTATTACGGATAGGGAAGGTAAAGATTATATGGACGTTAGTGGAAATAAAAGTGTCAGCGAATTATTTCATGCTACTGTGGATAGATGGAATGTTTATTTGAAGAGTGTTTTAAGGAATTGTGAGCGAAGTAAGAAAGAGATAGCAGTCAAAGCTCTGTTAACCTTAGTAAATAACTGGCGGAGTCCTGAGGGAGCAATCTTGCATAATGGGATAATACCGTCTTATCACACAGGATATTTTGATGGGTTCTGGGCGTGGGATAGCTGGAAACATGCAGTGGCTTTATCTCTTTTTGATATAGAATTGGCAAAGGATCAGGTTCGGGCAATGTTTGATTATCAAGATTCATCTGGTATGGTTGCAGATTGTATTTTTGCAGATAGTTCTAGAAATAATTGGAGAAACACAAAGCCTCCGCTTGCAGCGTGGGCGGTGTGGGAAATTTATAAAAGAGACGGGGATAAGAGTTTTATTAAGGAGATGATCCCTAAACTCCTGAAGTATCATTATTGGTGGTATCGGTACCGTGATTATGACAGAGATTTGTTGTGCGAGTATGGTTGCTGTGATGGAAGCAAGGTGGCAGCTGTTTGGGAAAGTGGGATGGACAATGCCGTTAGATTTGATTCTTGTAGAGTGGTTAAGACCTCTGATATTTCATGGAGTTTAGATCAGGAGTCAGTTGATTTAAACTCATATTTGTACTTTGAGAAGATTATTCTTGCCGATATGCTCAATGAGGTGGGGTTCAAGAAGGAAGCTGATAAACTGGCTAAAGAAGCAGCAGTCTTGAAGAATTTAATAAATACAAAAATGTATGATCCCAGTGAGGGGTATTATTTTGATATTGATTCTGAAACTGATGAGATGTGTAAAGTGTTTGGCCCTGAGGGATGGATTCCGTTGTTTACCATGGTTGCTAAAAGAGAATTTGCTTTTCGGGTTAGGGAACATTTAGTTGATTGTAAAAAGTTTAATACGCATGTGCCTTTCCCTACAGTTGAGGTTTGTAATGCTAATTTTGATCCAGATAATTACTGGAGAGGACCTGTGTGGGTTGATCAACTTTTCTTTGGGATTAAAGGATTAAGAAATTATGGATTTTTCGATGATGCCCAGATATTGAGAGAGAAATTTTTTAGAAATGCTAAGGGTGTATCCGATAAAGGAGAGCCATTTAGAGAAAATTATAATCCTTTGACTGGGGAGGGATTATACGCTGAGGATTTTAGCTGGACGGCAGCAATGGTGTTACTAATGTGCCAGAGGGATTTTTAAGAGTGAAGATTATGTTTGTTGTTGGCTTATACATACCAGACCATAGATAATGTGCCTGGTGGCATATATACAATACATGCGTGGTGCAGACCGGTGGAGATCAATACTCGTCGGTAATTGAATTGAGGGATTCTGGGGAAGATGTTGATATCCCGTTGCCTAAAAGGTTTATTTCGAATTGGAAGAGAGTGAGCAAGATCTTTAAGGTTACCACGGGAAAGATAAAAGCTGGTATTTATAGCTGTGCCCGGGTATAGCTGGATGAATATTGATGATATATTAATTCTTTTTGGAATGGGTACAACAGTGTCACCAGTACTTTTATCACCAAGGGATGGGGTGAAAATTACGGGTGATAGTGTGTTGGTTGACTGAGGGGACGTTTGTGAGGCTGAAGCTTGCAATGTAAGAGTGTTCGATACAGGTGGTAGATGTGTTTTCTCTGCGGATGAGATTTTTGACTCGTATTTATACCTAAAAAGGAAAGATTTTGAAAAGGGTAAAGTGTATCGATGGGCGGTTCAGTGGAAGAGAGGCAGTCGCGTGTCTTCTCTGTCAGAAATGCGGGAGTTTAGCTTTGTCGATATTGGAGATTCCAGTTTTTATCTTTCTGATTTGATTCCCGATTACTGGAGCCAGGACTGGGGGAATCTC
>QNCQ01000293.1 GCA_003645825.1 Fidelibacterota bacterium | reverse complement strand
TTAATTTAATGATTTCGTTAATCTGGTGCCAGTAGCTAATGAAACGTTCTTTAGTATCATAAGACTTATTAAAATAATGATTTGGTTTCACTTGCGGTTTCATTGATTGTTTCATATTTTTAGTTTCTTTGATAAATTTATTGGTTCATATTTTTTACACCATTTGCCAAATGTAAGTAACAAAAATAAAAATTCTATGTAATCATTCTTGCCATTTAGGTGCTCTTCGAACATTTCTTTTACTCTCATAATATTAAAAATTGAGGGGTCAAGACACTCTGGGTCATTAATAGTATTTTCTATAATATTTTTGAGCTTCTCATTGTGTCTAATCAATTCAGCAAAATTTGGCCACGATCCTTGAGTATAAGTTGGATTTGTTAATGAATGTTTTTTACTTGGGACAATCTTTTTAAAAATTAATTTTGCCATTTTAATAGTCCAGTCTAATTCATGAAATACTGGAGTCGTAGGTGGAAGACCTGTATTAGCATTGGGAATTGCTGCAATTTTGGGGTTTATTTTTTTCAAAGCTCTTCTGTATATTGTCCCGTTAAATCTTAATTCTGGGGGCATCCTCAGGTAAACATCAAATAGGTCGTTGTCGAATATTATGGTTCGTTCATCCATATAACCTCTGATAGAGATCAAATACAAATAAGTAAAGTGCTTAGCTAATAGATGCGAAAAAACAAAATAATCCCATTTGTTGAGGGGATTTGGTGTTTTAGTTTCCCACAAAATATTTCTAATAGATTGGATTAAACTTTTATTAAAAGTTTCTGAGTAAGATTTTACAAAAAGCTGTCCCGGGTTTTTAGCAAATAAACTGCCCTTTAATTCCCTTAAAATTATTTCGGTTATGTCTTTGCCTAATAGTTTGAGTGGATAAGGTATTAAGATATTCTTCCTGCCAAAACTTAACTTCTTTACCGGTAAATATAAACCTTGAAATGTGAAATCAAGTCCATATCCATGTAATAATACATCACACTCCTTCCGGATCTCGTCAAAAAACCCAATATTATGAGCATGAACAAAGGAATACATCCCGTTCCCAATTTCCGCTGCTTTGTCCACAAGATTTGCATAGTGATCCAAATCACGCTTCAAAAAAATATGCTCACAACCTTTAGCTTCGGCAATTTTTTTGGCTATCTTGACTTCTCGATTTTCAAAATCCCCCAAAGTAAAGCAAACCATTTTTTTATCTGATGCTGCTAATACCGTTCTCGAATCTAATCCACCACTCAGTAATAGGCCCAAACGATAATTCCCTTGTGTTCTCCTATTTACAGATTTCTTAATTGCTTCTGCCAATTTATTAACATAGTATTCTTCTGAATGTCTTTCCTCTTTATATTTCATTTCCCAATAAGGAGTGAGGGAAATGTTGCCTTCCCGATAACGCAGAACTGTTGCGGGCGGAAGTATATTAATATCTTTATAAAATGTTTTTGTTCCTAAAACTCTCTGAAAAGTAAAAAACTCAAAAATAGATTTCATATTCAATTTTCGTGGAACTTCGGACGACTGAAGTATTGTAGACAACTGCGTACCAAATAATAATGTGCCTTTATCTGTTAAACAATAAAATAGAGGGCGCGAAGAGAATCTATCATTAACGAGTAGAAGTTCGTGAGTAATCAAATTATAAATAGAGATGCAGAAAGAGCCATTAAGCTTTTTGAAGGCATCTTCTTCCATTTCTTCATAAAGGTGAAGGCAATATTCAGCATCATTATTCTTAAACTTAAATTTATGTCCATTATGAATGAGCTTTAATTTCTGTCTTTCGTAATCAAAAACTTCACCTTCCATCACGATAAATAATGATTTGTCTTCATTAAAGATTGGCTGTGGCTCAGAATTTATAACCCCATGATGCACTCTAGAAATTGCTAAAAAATCATCACTCCAACTATCAATCCGATCGTTCTCTATATATTGTATTGATTCAGACATTTTACTGAGTAAATCATTCTGTGCTTTTTCTGTATTATTTATATACCCTACAATGCCACTCATAATACTTACCTCTTTTTTATTTCCTTATTAAAGATTTGCATATCAATTTCGCTTCATCCACAACATTATAGCTGGGATAGCATTTTTGTAAGATATACATAGTTGCAATATAAATAAAAATACTACTTATGCCTATTCCAATAAACGTTAACACGGCAAGGGTCAGAGGCCGTTGAATTGGGTTCCAGTATAATTTCGACAGATAGATACTCCCTGCCATAAATAACGAACTGAGTGAGGGAGGCCAAAAAGCGTCAGCATATTCACGCCAAGATGATTTGGTGATATTTCGAGAGAAGGGGTACCAAACGACTATCATGCCAACTATGCTTAAAATTACACATAGAGCAGCTCCTGAAATTCCCATGTAGATTGTTAATGGATAAATAGCGATTATTATTATTAAACCTCTAATAAGTTGCATGTAAAATTCAAAATTCGGATGTCCACTACCAGTAAATAAAGGACTTCCAGTAGAGATAATAGATTTAATCAATCCTGCCACAGCAAGAAGTTGCATCGCCGGCACCATTGGCATCCATTTTTCTCCTAAAAATATTATTGTGAACTCCGGCGCTAATAATACTATTCCTACTGCAATAGGGATAGAAATTGCTACTGTTAATCTCATTATTCGGAAATAAGATTGCTTCAGTCTTACTTGGCAATCTTGAACTTTTGAATAAGCAGGGAAGGCTATACTTGCAATCACATAGGTTATTTCTGTTGCTGGCATATTAGAAATTCTGTAAGCCATCTGATAAAAACCGAGAGCTGCTGAACCGAGTAATCTCCCTACAGAAATATCATCGATATATGCACCTATAAAAATTAATATACTCGAGCCTAAAATCCATTTACCAAATCCAAAAAGTTCTTTTGCTTTCCCTAAATCTGAACTTAAATGAGGTCTGTAAGGATGTATTAAATAGCTTACCACAAATCTTGCAAAATTTCCAGCAAGCAAGCCGAAGACAAGCGCCCAGACGTTTTTTAAGATTAAAACAGCGGAAACCGCAACGATGAAATCGGCTAATGTTCCTGCAAATTGATATATAAACTCTTTAT
>QNCQ01000292.1 GCA_003645825.1 Fidelibacterota bacterium | reverse complement strand
TACCATTACTTTTGATAGATCGGATTTAAAAATAGTAAAAGAGGGTAGTTACGATCGATTTATCTATAAAGGTTCCAGAATTTTTGATAAAGAAGGAACACCTGAATTGCCGGGAATACCTGTTAACCTGATAATTCCACCTGGGAAATCCGTTTCATCAATTAAAATCAATTCAAACATTCACAAGAAAATTGACGGCATATTTAATGTTTATCCAGCTCAACCACTAATACCAACTTCAATAATGGCAAAGAGGCCGGAATGGGTTGAGCCCAATCCTGATATTTACTTGTCAGATGAAATCTATCCTAAGAATATCGTCAAAGTTGTTTCAGAAGGATACTTTGATGGAGCAACACGGATTGTTACGCTTTTAGTGTCGCCTCTTCAATATCTTCCGTTAACTGGTGAGGTATGGTTCAGCAATCAAATCACATTCACGTTGGATTTCAAAAATTGTGATAAAAGATCATTACAACCGACAAAGCGAAGTTCAAAAAATCAGAAAGTTTATGACTTGTTATTGGAAAAAATGGTTGATAATTCAGATGATATACCTTCATATCAAGTAAGGCATTCAACGGGGGAATCTCTTGGCAAACAGAGTACTGTGCAATCAGGTCCGTTACCGACTTATGAATATGTTGTTATTACCAGTGAATCTTTAAAACCTTTCTTTAGAAGTTTTGTCTCATGGAAAAAGAGAAAAGGGATTGATATCGGAATAGTCACAGTTGAGGACATATACAGTAACTATAGTACGGATTATGCATCCGGCATTACTGATTCAGCAGGTGCAATACGTCAATATTTGACAGATAGTTGGCATGACGGTACCGTATGGGTTTTGCTCGGAGGAGATGGTACCGTTATTCCTGTTAGATATGGTGCGGCATATAAAAACACAAATTATTAGGAGGAAATTATACCAACCGATCTCTATTATTCTGAACTGAACGGTGATTGGGATGTGGATCATGACACTTATGATGTTCCCCCAGCTCCTCAATTTTTTAGTGGGCAAGGAAGATATGGTGAGCCAAGTGAAGATTCTCCTGAATATCAGCCGGAGTTATTTATTGGTCGTTTGGCAGTGTCTACACAAGCCGAGATAGAAACCTGGTTTGAAAAATTGTTACTATATTGCGATAATCCGAATAATGGTGACTATTCGTATCTCTGTAATGTTTTATTGATACAAGAGGATCAAATGCAGTGGATTTATGATGAAGCCGATAAAATGAAAACTATTCTTGAAACTTATAATCAAAGTTTTAATTGTGATATTGTTGAGGAAGATGTTAAATGTGGTACACCTTCTTATCCTCTTGGATGTGATGTTGTCTCAAAGATTGATGAGGGATTCGGATTGATTTGTTTTCATAATCATGGAGAACCTGATTGGATTTCGGTTTCAACTGGCATAGGTACAACTAAGTGTGACTATACAAAATCCCCTTGGAGGGGACTCTGGGAAAGTTATTATTCACCACCTGAACAAGGAGCAATTCCTTATTTAGCAAATACCAATAAATATTACGTGATTTATACAGGAGCATGTGATGTGGCTGCATTTGATTATAATAGGAATCCGAATCCAAATAACGATCCCTCAATAAATAGAACATTTATGGAAGCATTTATGGAGAAGGTAAGTAAGGGTTCAGTAGCATTCGCAGGAAATACAAGATATGGTTGGGTAGGCTCTTCATTTGATTTACAAAAAGAATTTTTTGATTATCTATTATATTCTTCAAATACAATAGGAGTCGCAGAAGCTGTTTCAAAAGCCACATTTACTGGTTATCATGCTCATTATTTAAAATATTCTCATAATCTCTTTGGAGATCCTTCTATGGAAATCTGGACAGATATACCTTCTCAGTTTACAGATGTTACTATCACAGACAATGGAAACAGCATTACAGTTAATGCAGGAGTCAGTGGTGCAACTATTTGTGTATCGAGCGGTGATAATGGGGCGAGTTATCACTTAGTTGCAGATAATGTATCACAATATACTTTCACAACAAGCGTTAGGCCTTTATATATAACAATTACAAAGCATAATTACATACCCTATATCGCGGTTACCGGTGGCACGTTTACCAGTGATGAGTACTGGTTTGGAAATATGCATGTGCTTGGGACGGTCAGATTTGATGGAAACAGCACCCTGACAGTTCTCCCCGGGACAAAGATACTTTTTGAAGGTGATTATGATTTTGCTGTGAAATCAGGTTCAAGGATAATAGCAGAGGGGACAGAGGATCAGCAAATATATTTCACCGCAGCAAATCCATCTGGGAGGCGTACCTGGGGGACACTATTTGTTAATGGGAGTAATAACATTTTGAAACACTGTATAGTTGAGTATGGTGATTGGGGATTAAAATTGAGTGGTTCGCCCTCACCAGCAAGTGATAATGTAGTAGAGAATTGTATATTTAGGCACAATGATCAAGGATTGAGAATACAGAATAATACAGTAGATGTAAGGAACTGTCAGATGTATGATAACAGGCATAACGTAGTTTTAATAGGAAATCAGGATGTAGACATAGAAGGATGTAGGATTTATAATGGAGACAGGGATGGTGTTTATAGCAGTAATGGGAATTATGTAGAGTTATATGGGAATGTTATAGAAAATAATGGACTGGGCGGTTCAAGTACAAGGAATGGGATATATACAAATTGGAATGAAGTTTACTATATTAGGTCCTATAACACAATTAGAAATAATTATTCATCTGAGGTAGCAGCATATTATGATGATATGGTAGATATAGAATATAGTTCAGTACACGACGACAATGGATATGAAGTATATAGTAATAGTGGAATAATATTCTGTACTTTTTCTTGGTGGGGAGAGTGTCCACCGGATTATTCTCAATTTTATGGAGATTTAATTCTTAGAGGATATCTATGTAGTCAACCAGCCTGGGAAGGTCAGACAAGATCTGGAGGATTATCAAAGATAGTGGCTATGAATTTAGATAATAATGATCCTGATGATGACAATATAACTTATGAGAGTTTAAAGGAAAAAATATTAAGCAATCCATATTTTCAAGAAGCTGACTCACTTTTAAGTAGGATGTATGT
>QNCQ01000291.1 GCA_003645825.1 Fidelibacterota bacterium | reverse complement strand
CCCTTTTTATTATGCACTACCTTAATTAATTATCAGACATAAACCTCTTCACTTCATCATAATTTGGCATTGACGGTTGCGCTCCCCTTCTTGTTACGGAATACGCGCCTACAAAGTTAGCAAAATGTATTGCGTCCTTTAATGACATTCCACTACCCAGTGCAAATGCTAATCCCCCGTTAAAGGCATCACCGGCAGCAGTTGTATCAACAGCGTTAACTCTCTTAGTCGGGATTAACATATTGTCACTTTTAGTATATAAGAAAGCTCCTCTTTCCCCTAACGTTATAACAACATTGCCTACACCTTTCTGTATAAGAGCTTCGGCAGCCTTAGCAGCACTTATATCGTCAACAATTTTCAAGCCTGTTAAAACCTCCGCTTCTGATTCATTGGGCGTTATTATATCTACTCGCTTCAATAACTGATCACTTAGCTTTCTTGCTGGTGCAGGATTTAAAATGACTTTCACATTGTGCTGTTTTGCAACATTTACAGCATACTCTACTGTCTCAATTGGTATTTCCAACTGTATTAGCATTATAACGGCCTTCTTAATTTCATCTATCGCTAATTTTATGTTCTCTTTTACTAAGTTAGCGTTAGAACCAGGTGAAACAGCTATGGAATTTTCACCTTTTTCATCAACAAATATGAGTGCAACTCCAGATGGATTTTTTTCATCTCTGAAGACAAAATCAGTGTTTATTCCTGATTCTTGAAAATTTGCTATTGCCCTATCACCGAACATATCTTTCCCTACTTTAGCAATAAATGTCACATCTGCACCAAGCCTTGCTGCTGCTACTGCTTGATTTGCCCCTTTCCCTCCAGCAGCTATGTAAAACTCTTTCCCAATTACCGTTTCTCCCGGTTTAGGCAAGTTCTTTACCTTTATCACCATATCAGTGTTCGAACTTCCTACAACCACAATCTTATTCTCTCCCATCATTACATCCTCCTACTACACTCAATTAAGATTATAAAAGGATAACCCAATAACTTTACTGTAACTGTATGTAGATATCTCTTATACGTACAGTCGCTTCTATCAGATTGCTTTTTTAAAGAACCTTTATATAATCCTTGATATGATGATTAATAATAGACCCGCGATAAAAGATAAAAACATTAAAGCAATTAAGCTATTCGTTCCCTCTGGTGCTTCCTTAAATTCCTTCCATATAAAAACTCCCCAAAATGCCGCAACCATAGTCGCACCTTGTCCTAATCCATATGAGATAGCAAAGCCTGCTTGTCCAGCAGCAATGATACTAAAGGTCATACCTATACACCAGATAATTCCTCCGAGAATTCCAATTAAGTGAGTCCCAAAACTACCTTTAAAATACTCCCTATATGATACTGGCTCACCGACAAAAGGCTTTTTCATAATGATAGTATTAAAAACAAAGTTACTTATAAACACTCCAATGGAGAAAAAGAAAACTGCGGTATATGGGCTAAGTTTACCAGGTTCAAGATTAATGAAATCTGACGACATCGATCTTGCAACAAACCTATAGAAAAATCCCATTAGTATTCCACATAATATCGATAGTAATAATCCTTTTGTACTAACACTTTTCGGTTGCCCTGGCAGTCTCCTATATGCAACTGAATCTAAAATTATCGCAGCAACCACTAGTGCCACACCCACAAATAAAAGGATTGGATTCCCCAGCGGAGTAGCTATATAGTTAACAATCACTCCTAACACCAATGCTAATCCGATACCTACGGGAAATGCTACAGACATACCCGCAATTGCAATAGCAGCTACTAATAAAATATTTGCTGCATTGAAAACAACTCCACCAGTAAACGCATATAGTATATTTGAAAAATCAGCTTGGGAGATATCCCTCACAAAGCTTCTGCCTAAGCTTCCAATTGAACCAAGTGTAAATGCAAAAATAACTGACATTAACAAAACGCCTATTGCATAGTCCCAATAGAACAGCTCATATCGCCACTCTTTCCTGGCCAGCTTTTGTGTATTCGCCCAAGACCCCCAACACAACATTGTAATGAAACAAAAGATAACTGCTATCAGATAACTTTGAACTACAAACATTTTTCACCCCTCCAGTTTCTCTTCGGATTACTCACTTTTTTTGCTATATACAACTATATCGCTTAAACTAACCTTTCCAGAGTCACTTGGATTTAAAAGCTTTAAAAACACCTTATGTTTTCCAACGGGCAGTTGGTATTTCCAGAACAAAGTATTTTTTCTGTCATGAAAATTGCATGGCAGTTCAGTAACCTCCTGTAGCTTACCATCTATATAAACTTCTACTTTAAACACATAATCTTCATTGTCATTATAAGCTTTACCGTTTATTACAAAACCATTTCCGTAGAATCCAACAGTGAGTGTATCCTGTAAAACTAAGCCCTTTCCCTTCCTCCACAAAAACCGCTTCTCAACAGGAAAGTGATCTTTAAATCCAACTTCTAATTTGACAGGACGTGGATCTTGCAAGGATATCATTACCTTGTTCTTTTTAACTTTCCCACCGTTTCTCTTTATGTTTGCAATTGCATGTTTGTATGAGATATCGTACAATTCTTTTAGAGACGTTTCTGTATATATGAAGTCTATATCTTCAACTTCTTTTAGTTCTTTTTTCCAGTACTCGGGGATATTGTTATAGCCTATTATAGTTCCCAGTATACCGCCTGCAGTTGCTGGATTACAGTCGGAATCATCTCCGCATCTGGCGGCGATTTCAATTGTCTTCCCAAAATCCTTTTTACCATATAGCAATCCAAGAACAACCCAAGCAGAATTTATTTTTGCATCTATATTGAACGGAGTAAATACACCGTCCGGGCACCCAATATCCTCACTCCATTTTTTATGAACTCTCCACCAGGTTTCTTTCCAATCATCAGGGAATTCATGGTACCATTTTATTACATCACTTATACACTTTGCATATTGACTCTCTTTGGGTATCATTTTGAGGGCTTCTTTGACTATATATTCCGCATCGTCAGACACAAATGCCAGAGAATACATAGCAGCTACATATACGCCTCCATACCATCCATCCCCATAATTCATAATATGACCTACCTTATCACAAATCTCAGCAGCAACATTT
>QNCQ01000290.1 GCA_003645825.1 Fidelibacterota bacterium | reverse complement strand
CTGGACAAAAGGCAAGAGCTTCCAAAAAGATAAACTCTTTATAATTCCCACGGTTGGGCTAAAATGGGTGTTCTAAACACACTTTATATCCACAGTTGCCTATCAAGGCTTCTATACTGAATTGCCTCGCTTATATGCTGTGGTTGAATTTCATCAGAAAGATCCAGATCAGCAATGGTTCTGGCAACTTTAATTATCCGATCATAAGCCCTGGCGCTGAGTCCAAGTTTTGTTATAGCTACTTTTAAAAGCTCTTCACATTTGTCATCAAGCTTACAGAATTTCCTGATAAGCTTTGATTCCATGTTGGCATTACAGTAAACGCCTTTAATTTCTTTAAACCGCTTGAGCTGAATCTCCCTTGCTCTTTGAACCCTTTCCCGAATAACAGCCGATGACTCCCCTGAATCTTTGGACGCAAGTTCCTGGAATTTGACAGCTGGTACTTCAATGTGAATATCGATCCGGTCAAAAAGTGGTCCGGATATTCTGCTCATATACTTCTGTATCTGAGTTGGGGTACACGTGCATTCATTGTTCGGGTCGGTAGCATAACCACATGGACAGGGATTCATTGCTGCTACCAGCATAAAAGAAGCGGGGTAGCTAACCGAGGTCTGTGCCCTCGATATCGTTACAACTCCATCCTCAAGAGGTTGTCTGAGTACCTCAAGGACATTCTTTTTAAACTCCGGAAGCTCATCCAAAAAAAGAACCCCGTTGTGGCTCAAACTTACCTCTCCTGGACGGGGAATCCTCCCACCTCCCACTAAAGCAGCATCGGATATAGTGTGATGCGGTGACCTAAATGGTCTTGTGGCAATTATCCCCTTTCCGGGTGGGACAAGACCTGCTACTGAGTGTATCTTTGTCGTTTCAAGAGCCTCTTCGAGAGTCATATTTGGCAGAATGGTGGGGAAACGTCTTGCAAGCATGGTTTTCCCGGAACCAGGTGGCCCAATCATTATGATATTATGTCCACCCGCAGCTGCCACTTCAAGAGCTCTTTTAGCATGTGCCTGACCCTTCACATCAGCAAAATCTATATCGTACCTTCGGCTTTCTTCAAAAATTGCATTAACATCAACAGTGACAGGAGCAATAACCTTTTCCCCGTTGAGAAACTCAACCGCCTCTCTAAGAGACCTTATCCCTATTATCTTCTTATTACCAGCAATAGCAGCTTCCTTCGCATTCTCTTGGGGCAAAATAATTGCTTCAACTCCGGAATCCCTTATAGAAACAGCGATAGGAAGCGCACCTCTGATCGCTCTAACCTTCCCATCAAGAGCAAGCTCTCCAAGGATTACGTATTTATCTATGTTATCCTTAACCACATGTCCGGAAGCCGCCAGAAGGCCTATCGCTATGGGCAGATCGTATGCACTGCCCTCCTTCTTTATATCAGCCGGTGCCAGATTTATAACAATTTTGTTCGAAGGGATAATAAACCCGTTATTTTTAATGGCTGAGAGAACCCTCTCCTTGCTCTCTTTTACGGCTCCCTCTGGAAGACCAACTGTAACATATTGGGGAATCTGAGCCCGCAGGAGATTACACTCAACACTCACAACATAAGCATCAATGCCAAGAACCGCTGCACTCTTAACAATAGAAAATCTTTCCATCTTTACCCTATTTTTTGTATCTTCTAATATAAGAATTTTTGAGTTTAAGTCAATGAAATTTGATCTACATTGTCTTTAAAAGTAAGGGAGGGAATATGAAAGCAAAAGTCGTTGGCCTTCTCTTCATGGTAATCTTTTTCTTTAGTTGCTCTTCTTTAACATTTATACCAACACCTCCTACAATGACTATTGCCACAACAGACTACGTTGACAAGGCGGTAACCCAGCAGGTCTACAAAAGCAGGGAAGTCACCATTGAAGAAGCAAAAAAGGCCGCTGAAGAAATACTTGAAAAGGAACGCAAGAAAATCGACTCTCTAGCACAAATCGTGGAAGAGCAAAAGAGATTGCTGGAAGTAACATCTCAAAGGTTAAAAGAGTTCGCTCTTTTTAGTGAACAACTAAAAATTACCGACACAAAACTCGAGAAAAACATCTCTCAGACAATGGACAGCCTTAAAAGTGTACTGACAAAAATAGAGAACCTGAAAAACAAGAATTCTGAAATTCTTCAGAAGGTTAATGAGCTCAAAGCAAGTTATGATGAGATTCCAAAACAAACTTTAAAAGAGCTTATTGATGCTATTAATTCTTATTATGAGGAGCAAAAATAAGCTCTTTCAGGACAGCTTACATGCAAAATGATTAACTATCTCCGTTGAGTCCTCTCTGATACGGTGCATTGTATGTTCGATTCTTTTAAAAATCTTACCCCGCGACAAACCCTTAAGAGAATATGCCTTTGCTAAAGGTTCCTTTATGTAATCTAGTGCTTCTATATAGATAAAATCACTATCTGCAACCATAAGATGATAAAGGTCTCTTACATGCTTTAAAAATTTATAATTTTTAACAAGGGAAATAATTCGCTTTTTTATTCCAGGTTCCAGCTCACAGGCTTTTTCAAACAAAGGCTCGGAGATAGGATCTGTCAGCTCATGATACGCCTTTATGATAAAGAACGTATTTTCAAATTCCCTCAGTCCTCCAGGGCTTTCCTTAATGTTCAATTCATACCCTTCGGACTCCCTCACGCTTTCCCTAACTGAGAAAATTTCTTCACAAAGCTTCCTTATAAAATCTTCCTTTCTATCGAAGATATATGGCTTTATTATTTCCTTGTAGTATGTCTGCCGGAACCTTGGGCTTCCTACTATTATCCTTGCCCCAAGGAGCTGGGTCTGCTCAATAAAGGAATCGAACTCCGGCTGCTCGAAGTAATTTTTAAGGTCGGTAAATGTTGTAACCCAGTTTCTAAACTTGTCCGCAAATCTATTGTGAGCAATAATTGATCTCTTTATTATATGCCGATTCATCTTTAATATAACCTTATTCAAAAAACCCTTTAGTTCCTCATCATCAGAGTTCAGCAAAACTATAAGATCATAATCATCATCAAAAGCCTGCATTCTTGCATGTCCTCCAGCAGCCAGGACGGAAACAAGATCCTTGGTTATAACATCTTTTCTTTCCCTTTCCATGACAAGTTGCT
>QNCQ01000289.1 GCA_003645825.1 Fidelibacterota bacterium | reverse complement strand
CTCAGATCTTTGAATGGGTTCATAAAAGGAAGGATGGAGAGTTGTTTGACGCGGAGGTTAGCTTATCAAGGGTAGATATTCAAGAAAAAGGGTATATACTTGCATTGGTGAGGGATATAAGTGAGCGGAATAGGTATTTGAGGAAACTTGAGGAGAGCGAGAGGAAGTTTAGAACACTTGCTGAAAAGGCTTTGGTGGGTATTTATATTCTACAGGATGGGAAATTTGTGTATATTAATCCAAAGCTTGCAGAAATAACGGGAAGTAGTAGAGAAGAACTGATAGGCAGGGGATATCTTGATTTTATTCATCCTGATTTCAGGGAAGAGGTGAAAAAAAATATTGAAAGGAGGCTGAGGGGGGAAACTGACGCTATAAACTACGAGCTTAAAGCACTGATGAAAGATGGAAAAGTACTGGATATTGAGGTTTATGGAGCGAAAATTGAGTTCGGGGGTAAGCCAGCGGTGATGGGAACCCTGATTGACAGAACCAAAGAGAAGAGGATTGAGGAGGAATTGGTAAAGTATAAGATTGAGCTTGAGAGAAAATATAGCTTTCTGGAAATCATCCACAGGGTATCTGATATAGCTAACAGGAGCAAAACTGTAAAAGAAATGGTTAGAAAGGTGCTTGAGGTACTTTCGGAGTTTCTCGGGTATGCCAGAGCAAGTATTTATTATTACAATAAGGAAGATGATATTCTTGAGCTACTTGGCTCCCGTGGGTACAGTGCGGACTTTGACAGGGTTACTAAAAGGATGCCAATTGATGGTTCCCTTAATGGATATGCTATCAGGGAAAAAGACATTATTGTTTGCAATGATTTAATTAATGATGAGAGAGTCCTGAAAGAGGTAAAGCCAGTTTTCGAAGTAGAAGGGTTGAGAAGCGCCGTTATTGTTCCTCTTATTAGTGATGGAGAGGCATGGGGTTCTATTGCCCTTGTTTTTGACCATTTGTTGAAGCTTGGTGATTTTGAGTTTGATGTTTTGAGGTCGGTTTCGGATACGATCTCTGTTGGGATGAAGAAGATATGGCAGATGGAAGAACTGAGAAGAGAGATTAGGAAGCGTAAGAGGGTTGAAGAGAAGAAGCAAAAGTACTATGAAAGACTTAAGATACTGAGACAGATAGATGTGAAAATACTGAGTTCAAGAAGTATTGAAAGGGTTATAGACTATATTTTAAAATCAGTAAGAGAAAGGCTTAATGTTGAAGGTGCTGCAGTTGTGAGAATTGAGGGGGAACTTGAGAAGGTTAGAATTGTTCGGATGCTGGCTTCAGGTGAGCTGTTATTCAGTGAGGATATGGAATTTTATCTCTCTAAGGGGGCGAAGCATTTTATCGAAAAGCTCTATGAATTGAAAATGTATGTTGTTCCTGATGTTGAGAATGAAAAGGAAATAAAAGAGCATAAAGGGTTTTTTGAAAAGAGGGGGGTGAAAGCTTTTGTTATTTTCCCGCTAATTTTCCGCGGGAAGATGATAGGAATCTTCGGGCTGGGAGGTAAGTCTGTAGCCCATCTGAGGAGGGAGGATTTTGCTTTTTGTAGAGAGCTTTCGGGTCTGATCACTCTGGCGTTTGCCAATTTTGAGTTTCTCAAAGAGGGGGGTAAGGGATAAAAAAACAGGAGATTCAGGACGCTCCTGTTATTTGCTGAAGGTGTGGCTGCTGTTTTGGTAAATGGCTTGTGTAAGCGAATGATTATTGATGGAATAGAACTCCGAAGAGAAAATTTTATGAATATTCTTGAAGCATGTTTTGGATTTCTATTCGCGTGGGGGATAGAAAGTGTGTAAAGTTCTTGTGCTTCAGGATCAAGGAACCTCTGTTGAAGATATTAAAAAGTATATTAGCGAGAAAATGCCGGATCTGAAGTTGGAGGCTGTTGATTCTCGCCCTCTTCTGGAAGAGACATTTTCTAAAGGTGGTATAAAAGCTATAGTGATGGATGTAGATGTTGGCTGGATAGATTACAAGGGGATAATAGAGCAGGCCAGGGAACATTTTGTGTATCTGCCAGTTATTGTTTATTCTGACTGCAGAGATGTAAGTGTAATAACCAGTGTAATAAAAAGTGGGTGTTACGACTATATTTTGAAGGGAGAGCGGGGGCTTCAAGAGCTTGCTGACTGTTTGGGGAGTATTGTTGAGAATAAAGAACTGTGGAAGACTATTCCTGTCAAAGGGTTTATTTTTGAGACGTTTCTTTCTCTTTTTCCCATAGGCATTTTATATGAGGATCCGGGTGGAGAATTAAGATTTCTTGATGGGCGTCTGTTGCGAGATGTTTCTGTTCGACCTGAGGAATACATAGGGAAACCTGTAAAGGAACTTGAGAGGGTGGCCCCATGTAAGGGAGTTTTAAAGAGCAAGGGGGAGGCAGTTGGGGCTGTGGATTACAATGAATCCAGGATTGGGTTCATGTTGCGAGAAGAGGAAAAGGGAAGGGGAAAATTTTATATGCTGTTGGATCATTCTCATGTTTCCTTGCGGCGAGATGCTCTTAAGGAACAGGAAATGCTTCTTCGAGAGTTAAATCACAGAATAAAGAACAATCTGCAATTTGTTATGAGTTTGCTGAATATTTACAAGCGAAATGTAAAAGCTCCTGGAGTCGCAGAGGTGCTGCAGGATATTCAGAACAGAGTTTATCCCATGCTTGTGGTACATGAGAAGTTGTACAGGGATGGCGCTAATAGAAATTTGAGGATGGATTTGCTTATTCAAGGCATAGTGAGCATGATCTCCCGAACCTACTCACCGGCCGTTAGTGGGGTTGACTGCAAGGTGGATGTAGAGTCAGTGGTGCTGGATGCGGATAAGGCAATTAGTATAGGTATGATAGTAAATGAACTCGTTACGAATGCATATAAGCACGCTTTCCCGGATGATTTTAGAGGTGAAAAGAAGATCAGGGTTTCTATGAGGTACGATAAAAGGGGGAGAGGTTTCCGTTTAGAAGTAAGTAACTCCGGGGTGGAGCTAAAGGATGTAAATAGTTTGTTTGACACTCAACAGTTGGGAATGAGGCTTGTACAGATGTTTGTTAAGGATAAGCTTGAAGGTAAATTAAAGGTTATCTCCGGAAGAGGATTAAAGTTTGTTATAACATTTAAATAAATGTATTTT
>QNCQ01000288.1 GCA_003645825.1 Fidelibacterota bacterium | reverse complement strand
TCAAGGTTGTGAAAAACAGAAGATTTATCTTGCAAACTGATCCCGGTGAAAAAGATACAAGATATTCTGACCTTGTTAGCGAAATAAGAGGGAAGCAATCGGTCAGTCTATCCAGTTTGCGGAAAAAGTTTAATGCTGAGTATTTAAAGCATGGTCTTCTTTATCTAAAAAGGAACGGTTATGTAATGGAGGTACCCTTCTTCAAAGAGCGGGGCACCAGAAAAGACTTTTGGGTTGAACTGGATGGGAACATAACATCAAAGGATGAAATTCTGGAAAAACTTAGGAGAGCACCCCGACAACGCGAGCTTATAAGTCTGCTCCTTGAGAAAAAGAGAGTTAGAAAATCGGAAATACCATGGCTGACTCCCACCATTTTGAACTCTCTGATGGAAAAGAATATGATAAAGGTAACAGAGATTCCCTATGCCCCAGAAAAGCTATGGAGTCAATACGATGCAAAGCAAAAGGAGGTGATCCTCTCCCGGGAACAGGCTGCTGTTTTTTCAAAGATAAAGGAGAATTTGAGAGAAGGAGATTATAGGTGTTTTCTGCTTCATGGAGTTACGGGAAGTGGAAAAACCGAAATTTACATAAAATTGGCAAAGGAAGCCCTGAAGATGGATAAGGGAGTGCTGATGCTTGTTCCGGAGATTACTCTAACGGCCCACTTCGCTGGACGTTTCCGTGGGGAGTTTGGAGATGATGTCGCTATCTGGCACAGTAATCTTCCTTCCCAGGACAGATTGTACATTTGGGAACAAGTAAGAACTGGAAGGAAAAAGTTTGTGGTGGGTGCAAGAAGTGCTATCTTCCTTCCTATTAAGAAACTTGGGTTAATTATTGTTGATGAAGAACAGGATACCAGCTTCAAGCAGGACGGGATCGATCCAAGGTACAACGCGAGAGACGCTGTACTGTTTAGAGCACAGAGAAACAGTGCAACGGTTGTTCTTGGGTCTGCTACTCCAAGCATGGAGAGCATTTACAATGCTATCAGAGGAAAATTTGTAAAGTTAAATCTAGAGAGGAAATATTCCGGGGTAGCGTTACCTGCGGTTCATGTGGTTGATATGAAGAAGGAGTGCAAAGAGGTAAGAAACACCGACGTCCTTTTTTCTTCAATTCTATTGAAAAAAATAGATGAAACTCTCAGTCGTGGTCAACAGATTCTTCTTCTACAAAACAGACGAGGCTTTTCTAATTTCATCCTGTGTCTAAATTGCGGATGGGCTCCTCAGTGTCCTAATTGCAGTATTACCCTCACCTACCATAAAAATCCTTTAAGACTTTTGTGCCACTATTGCGGGTATCATATTCCCCCTCCGTCCGTGTGCCCGAGGTGTAATGGCACAAAGATAGTTTATCCCGGTTCAGGAACAGAGAAAGCAGAGGAGCAGCTCCGTAAAACCTTTGGCAACGTAAAGATAACACGGCTTGATATCGATACAGCGAGACAGCGAGGATTTACCGAGAGAACTTTGAAAAGCTTTGGAAAGGGTGATATACATGTCCTTGTTGGAACACAGATAATAGCAAAAGGGTTGGATTTCCCAAATGTTGGACTGGTAGGGGTCTTGAATGCTGATATAGGATTGAATATTCCGGACTTCAGGGCAAGAGAAAGAGTGTTTCGGTTGCTATACCAGGTAATAGGACGGGTCGGCAGAGGAGATATTCCGGGAGAAGTTGTGATACAAACTTTTAATCCGGAGAACATCGCTGTGAAATATGCAGCGCAGAGGAGTATAAAAAAATTCTATAACATAGAGTTGAGTGAAAGGCTCCAGCTTAACTACCCTCCTTTCAGTAGGATTGCAACTGTTGTGGTATCTGATACGAACCCGAATAAAGCAGAGGAAGCCGCCTCTGACGTCAGGGATTTTCTATTTAAGAACAGGAGAGGGGTAGAGATAACAGGTCCAGGACAGGCTCCCATTTTCAAAGTGAAAAACAGGTTTAGATTTATGATTCTTTTGAAATCAAGCAAACAGACTGACCCATCAGGACGTATACTCAGAGGTCTTTTGAAACAATTTTCAATAAGTGGTTTATATAACAGACTCTCCAAGAGAAGCCGCATAATTATTGATGTAGATCCACAAGACATGTTATGAAGAAAATATTTTTTGTTTTAACGTGTTTTGCTCTTGCTGGGAGCCTTCTTTTTTCCACAACACTGAAGGTGTCCTATTATGATAAAAAATATGCCAAGCTTGCCTCTCACACAACGGATGTGGTAAAAGACTTTTTGAAACATCTACCACTGGAGGAGGAGTTGAAACCCGATTCAATACATATTCTCATTGCGGAAAGTGAATCCCGATACTGCAGGCTATCCGGGTCAAACCTCCCTGAGTGGTCAAATGCTGTCACAATCTTTCCTGAAAAGGTTATAGTTGTGAAAACGCCTGATTTGGCAGATGTAGGGCTTCGAGAGTATGATAGAAGTGTGAAACATGAGGTTGTCCATCTGGTTCATGGCTGTATTGCACCTTTAAACACTTTCCCTTTGTGGTTTACAGAAGGGTTGGCAGAGTATTTTTCCGGGGGTATTTCGATCCGCGATAAGCTCAGTATTGCAAAGGCATTGGTCAGTCATAATATTATCCCGCTTGGTAAATTAAGAAATTTCCTGTCGATGAACTATTATAGAGCGCAACTTGCCTATTCTGAGGCAGGCTCGCTGGTAGAATTCCTTGTTTATGTATATGGAACTGAGGCTCCCTGGGAAATAATAAAAAAGACCAAGGAGGTAAAAGATTTCTCAATAGCTTTAAAATGGGTTACTGCAGTGTCATCTGAGGAAATAGAAACAATGTGGATGGAATACCTGAATAAATATTACAGGAAAATGATATTTCTGGACGCAGGAAGGTTTATATGGGGTTTCCTACCATTTCTTCTGCTTATTGCATACATTATAATAAAATTAAGAAATAAAATTGTTAAATTAGACTGGAGTGAGGCTGACTTTGAAGATGAGTTTTACGAGAATTCCAGTGGTTCTTCTTTTAGTCGTTAGCATTTGTTTTCCCCAGGCTATCCAACGCGTTTTAAGTTATCCTGTCCACACAAGAGGATGGGGGATGAATAACATAGCCTCCACTTTTACTTCGGAGATCACAGGATTGTACC
>QNCQ01000287.1 GCA_003645825.1 Fidelibacterota bacterium | reverse complement strand
TTCCTGATTTATATAATCTCTTATTTCTTTTACATCAGAATTAACAAGTTCTTTAATAAAATCCTGGCTGAAGATATTCATCATTTCGCCTTTCCATTTTATTATTTTCTCCATCTTCATATTAAAAGGATCATTACTATTAACAATATCACAATATTCCTTCCATGCGTTATCGAAAATCTCCCTTAAAATAAAAAGAGCAAGGTCAACTTTATTTTTAAAATACTTATAAAATGTCGCTTTACTAATACCTGCTTCTTTACAAATCTCTTCAACGCTGACTTTTTTTATACCATACCTGTAAAATAGTTTCTTCCCAGTTTCTACTATTTTATCGATTTTTTTCTTGCTGCTAACTGAACTAATTTTCATAAAATAAACTATTATATTTCAAATATACAATAATCGTTCATATCATATAAAATGTTTATAAAAAAAGCAAGTGAATTCTATTGCTTGTCGCTGAAGCCTTTAAGCATGAATGATGGAATCTCAGGATATGGAAAATCTCTCCAGCCTTCACTATACTCTGACCACCCCACATTTTTGCTCCACATTCGATGGCAACTGCTCAGAACTATGGGGGTAAGCCAGTTTTTCAAACCAGGATGTCACGAAATTAGTAATACTCAAAACACTTTACATTGACAGGTAAGCACTCTCCCAAATACCATAGAAAAGCTGTCGTAATCAAATTGACAGCAAAAATTAGTCAGTTCAATGGAAACACATTCTAAAACTCACACCAATCCTCCGACAATATTCTTCAATCCTATCTGCAACATTAAGCCAGTACCACTTATTACCTTCAATAATTTCCTGATAAACCTCCACCAAATCAGGAAAATTGGCTCTCACAAACTTTAATACATTACCTCGCACTGAAGGGTACAAATTCAAATTCTCAAACCAGTATTCATCAACGATACTACGAGTCTCTTCTATTATCTCTTTCCATTTAGTTATTTCTGGAAAAATCGGGGAGATAAAAAGAACTGCCTTTATTCCCGCTTCCTTTATTTTCTGTAGTGCCAGATATCTTTCCTTCGCAGAAGGCAAAATCGGCTCAAGCTGTTTCCTTAATCTTTCATCATTCATTGACAGAGAGATAGATACCGAACAATCTTCGAAATTAGACAGAATATCCATGTCTCTCAAAACAAGCGGCGACTTGGTCATTATTCGAATGCAGGGGTTATATACCACAAGCTCTTTGAGTATTCTTCTGGTCAACCTATATCTCTTCTCTACCGGTTGGTACGGATCAGTCACGGTACTTAAAGTAACAACATGCCCCCTTGTTTTTCTCGCGCTCGAGCGCACCAGCTCCGGTGCATTAATCTTAACGTCGACAAAACTTCCCCAGGCTTCACTTCTCCCTGTATATTTTCTCATATACCTTGCATAGCAGTATCTGCAGTCGTGCAAACAACCGGCATAAGGATTTATTACATAATCCACTCCCTCAACCCCGGACTTCGTCAGAACAGTTTTTGCAAACACTTCCCTTATGACTAAAGACATCCTTACAACCTACTGCCACGTTTAACAAAAATTTTTTGTATTTAATTAAAAAAACTGCTAATCTAACACGGGTTTTAAAAAATGAATGTAAAAAGCATTATAAAATTTCAGTTCGTAGCGTGGTTGGGAACTCTTGTTAATCTTGGCTCATTGTGGTTACTTCACGGCATATTTGACTTACCTCTGTCTATCGCAGGAGCTATAGCTATAGAACTTGCAATATTACATAACTTCACGTGGCACTATTTCCTCACCTGGAACGACAGAGTACACTTCACTCTCGGGGATTTCTTTGGAAGATTGTACAAGTATAACATACTTACTGCATCTATCGACTTTCTTATCAATTTGGGTACTCTGTATTCCCTTAATAAATTCTTTGGGGTCCACTATCTTCTGGCTGATATTATCGGTATGTCCGCAGGACCTATATTTAAATTTCTTGTAAATGAGTTTGTAATCTTTAGAAAATCTGTGGCTCACCATAAACCAAAAAATTAAGACAATTGAATTGACGTCTGAGGGAAAAATGAGAGAAGAAAAAAAAGCAAAAAGAGTAATTGACACAATTACAGGTCCATGGGAAAGAAGAAACCTGCCAAAGATGGCACGGGCACTCCCTTCATGGGTCAAGCCGGATCACTTGACTGTACTCGGCATAGTCGCAGGTTTCATTATAGCAGCCGGGTACATATTAACATGGCAATCCAGATGGTGGCTACTGCTTGCAAACCTTGGTTTGCTTATCCATTGGTATGCTGACAGCCTTGATGGAACACTCGCCAGGGTAAGACGTGTCGAGAGAGAACAATACGGTTATTTTGTAGATCATATATGCGATGCGTTTACTACTGTCATAGTAACAATAGGATTGGGATTATCTCCTTTGATGAAGCTTGAGACTGCTCTTTTTCTAACCATAGGGTATTTACTTCTTAATATTTACGCTCATGTAGGCTCATACACCGAAGGGATTTTTAGAATTTCATTTAACAAAATCGGCCCCACAGAAGTAAGAATAATACTTGCTCTTATCAACTTTCTCCTGATGTTTTTTAACCCTGTTATTCATCTTACCCCAACATTCACTCTATCAATGGCAGATGCAGGGGGAATAATAATCAGTATAATTTTGGGTGTAGTTTTCATAGTTTTTTCAATAAAAGATGCGATCAGACTTAATAGACTTTCTCGTGAAGAAAGAAAAGCACAGAAAACCTAATCAACTGAACCCAAGATTAGGTTCTATTAGTAGTTCCTACCTCCACAAGCTTTACTCCGCTCTTTTTCACAACCTCGGGTAGTCTGAAAAGCTCCTCCACTTTCAATCAACTCTCCTCTGGATACTACTACCTCTTTTTCTTCAGTGACAGCGTTAAGAGCAAGCAAAACCGCTCCAGCGTTGTTATTAACTACAGCAGATGTTCCGCACCTGTCAGAAGCCTCAGGAGTCTGTCAGCGATATCCAGCCTATTCCCCCTCTTTCCAGTAACCAGATCAAGCTCCAGATTAGAATAGCCATCAATAAATATCGACAACATCACGAAACTTCTTTCCAAAAGGGGCCCTACAAGACCTGTATGGAGCAATATTCCTGTGGCATTTATTATAACTTTCTGCGGTAATTGACAAAATACAAAACCAT
>QNCQ01000286.1 GCA_003645825.1 Fidelibacterota bacterium | reverse complement strand
CTTCAGCAGAGGAAGTTTCTCTACGACAAAAAGGGAGACTATCATTACGATACCATATCGGCTTTTATTAAAAGTGTGCGGGGCAGCGATCCAAATGCCGCTGTTTACTGGCTTGCTGTCATGCTTGAAGGCGGAGAAGACCCCCTGTTCATTGCGCGCAGGCTTATTATCCTGGCAAGCGAAGATATAGGGAACGCTGATCCCCAGGCTATTGTGGTTGCTTCAGCCGGCTTTCAGGCCGTCCACGCGATAGGAATGCCTGAGGCGGCAATAGTTCTGGCCCAGGTTACAACATATCTTGCCTCGGCCCCTAAGAGTAACGCTGCGTACCTTGCAATAAATATGGCAATGGAAGAGGTCAGGAAAGGTGAGCTCCCTGATGTACCTCTTCACCTGAGAAACGCTCCAACAAAACTTATGGACTCCATTGGTTATGGTAAGGACTATAAGTACCCGCACAACTTCGAGGGACATTTTGTGAAGGAAAATTACTTTCCCAAGCATTTAAAACCACAGGCATTCTACCTGCCAACTGATCAAGGCTATGAGAAATTTATTAGAGAGCGGCTACGAAAGTTATGGCCGGACCGCTATAAGAATCACAACAAAACGCAAAATGAAAAATAGAGTGCTTCTTTTATTAGTTCTCTTCGTGCTGGCGTCTCCTTCAGACTCGGGAGACAGAATTTATCTCATACACGCTGATAAACTGGAACAAAAGAACATCAAAGGGAAAAGAGCACGAATCCTCGAGGGGAATGTACATGTCAGAAAAGGAAGAGTGAACATTTTTTGCCAGAGGGTAATATGGTACGAGGAAGAAAACCTGTTAATCCTTAAAAAAGATGTTAAGATAACTGAGGAAAAACAAACTCTTTCCTGTCAAGAAGTACGCTATCTGACAGACGTTGATAAAATAGTAGCAAGCGGTAATCCCATCCTTGTAAGTGAGGAAAACAGTCTCTCGGCTGATTCCATAACGTATCTGGTGAAACAAAAAGAGGCTTTTGCAAAAGGACATGTTTTTTTGAAAAGTAAGGATAGGGTACTGGAGTCTGATTTTGTCAGGTATGATGTTAATAATAAGGTAGCTACTACCAATACCAAAACCCTTGTGAGGGACATCCCGGGTCACACAGAACTGTTCTCAGACAGTCTGGTCTATAATTACTCCACCGAGAAAATTCACGCTTACAGAAATCCTGTACTCATAAAAGCTGATTCCTCGGGAAACCGGATTTTCAGAATTACAGGAAGCTTTATCCTGGGGGATGAGAAGGAAAACTTTTTTATTTCTATCGGACATGTTAAGATTACCAAAGAAAATATAATTGCTACCTGCGACACCGCTGAATATCATGAGAAGGAACAGCTCGCTTTTCTCAAGGGAGCTCCCCGGATAAAACAGGGGCGGAGGATAATAAAGGGGCGGGAAATACATTTCCAACTCGAGGAAGATGAGATACGAACAATTGAAGTTATCGAGCAGGCAGAGATCTTATCACATGGATTTGCCTATTTACCTGCTGTAAAAGACTCTATCAAGAGCGATACAGTTCCCACAGTGGACAGGTTAATGGGCAGGTTTGTAAAGGCCTTTCTAAGGGATAACGATCTGGATTCCCTTATAGTAAAGGAAATGGCAGTAAGTTACTATAACATCCTGGAGGATAGTGTTATAAAAGGATTGAATATTACCTCCGGGGATTCGATAATGATTAAGATTTCCCAGGGGAAGGTTAAAAGGGTTACTGTGTCGGGTGGTACCGAGGGCAGATTTGTCCCTCATAAAACCAATACTCAGGTTGATACGACCGTGCTATACTCCGCCGGGGAAATTCGCCATTCGCTGGACAACAAAATTTCCTACCTTATCGAAAATGCAAGAATTGACTACGGCAACATGTCATTAACTGCAGGATATATAAAGATCGACTGGAAGGAAAACAAATTGTATGCACTCCCGCTGAGGGACACCCTTACAGATTCTCTCAGTAGTATCCCCACTTTTACCCAGAAGGGGCGAGAACCGCTTTTTGGAGAAATGCTGGAATACAACATAAAAACACAGAGAGGTAGAATTTACAGGGGTAAAAGCAGGATGCAGGAAGGCATCTACTATGGGGAGAAAATAAAGAAGACAGGGAGAAAAACTTTCTACGTAAGGCAAGGGATATATACCACATGTGACCTTCCTGAACACCCTCATTACTATTTCAAAAGTGAAAAGATGAAAATAATACACCAGGATAAGATAATAGCTAAACCTATTGTGTTATACATATATGACATACCAATCATTGCGTTACCATTCGGGGTATTTCCATCTAAGAAAGGGCGTCGACATTCGGGCTGGATAATGCCAACCTACGGAGACGACAGGAGAAATGGTGGTTTCATAAAGGGGCTAGGATACTTCTGGGCGCCAAATGACTATTATGATGTTCGTCTGACAACTGACTTCTACGACAAAATAGGAGTGATTGTTGGGTTGCGAATAAGATATGCCTGGAGATATAGGATTCCCCTCAGTTCGATTGAGGCAATATATACGAACAAATTTCTTTCTTACCTTCCTGAAAAAAACTGGACTGTAAGAATAAACCACCGTCAAATCCTCTCACCCACGGCTTCTTTATTGGTATCCGGTAGCTTTGTAAGCAGTGACAGCTATTTAAGGAAATATTCTATAGACAAGAACAGGCGATTACAGCAAAACTTGATCAGCAATGCGACTTTTAGCAAGAAGTGGCCGGGAAAACCATATAGTCTATCGGCCAATTTGCGTGAAACACGGTTTTTGCTTGCCCCAGAGAAAGCCCAAACACCTCCCACCTACGAGGGAGAAAAGATAAACTATATTCAGAAAACCCTACCTGCGATTTCCTTTACACATTCTCAGAAACAGCTATTTCCTTCGAAAGATAAGGCAAAAAGTAAATGGTACAATAATGTTTACTACAGTTTTAAAAGCCTTGTAAAAAGCACCCAATCGATCTACTATCTTGCGGAAAAAGACACTCTCGATTCATTGTTCTGGAAGAAGAGGGTAAATACATCCAGTTATATGACCAATAACATCTCAATATCCAGTTCCCAACGTCTCTTTAAATATTTCTCTACAAATCAGCAAATAAGTATCGACCACAGTATCACCTCTGTTTATTACCTCCCT
>QNCQ01000285.1 GCA_003645825.1 Fidelibacterota bacterium | reverse complement strand
GACATTGATACCTTTCGCAAAGCGGTTAACATGGGTGCGAGGATACTTATGTGTAGTGCCCTTATGACAACAACAATGATTTTTATGCAGAAGATTGTTGAGGAGTTTCGAAACTATGAGGAAATAAAGATTGTAGTGGGAGGTGCTCCTGTTACTCGGGAATTTGCTCGGGAAATAAATGCCGATGACTATGGTGAAACGGCGATTGATGCTGTGAAGATTGCTAGCAAATATGAGACCTCAGGTTAAAATTTCATGTAAATCGAGATGACCGGGGCATAAACCGAGCCTGCGATTGCTCCGATGGTGCCACCATATACAGCTCCCCCAAGTATAGACATCCCGATCAATTTCGGTATCATATAGTTCCCTTTCATCGTGTTGAAATGGATAGTATCTAGCAGATATCCCGAAATAAGAATCGGTGCCATACAGGCTGAACATATAGCTGTACCACATAGGGCTCCATAGAGTATTCCGGGAATTATTGCATGAGAAGGTTTTAATTTTTTTCTTAACATTTGCCTGGTCATCCAGCTAACAGCGTACTTTCCGACTATGGGGCCAGTTACCAGAGAAGGGGCTACCGTGAGGTAATTTTTCCAGCGGGGGCCGTGATAGCCGGTAACACCAGTGGAGACAAAATACATGTGCGTTATTCCAATGATGCTTCCTGAGAAAAAGCCCGTGATGTCAGCGAATTTCCTGACCGTCTCTTCTCTTTCCAGAGTAGTAGCTGATCTTGAATCGGCTGTTGAAAGCTGAACTCCGTGCAGTTGAGAGAATATGGCAAAAACTATGAAAACGCAAGAGACTTCGGGGAATTTTCTTTTCATCCCTACTTCCCCCTTTCTATTCTAAAGTGTACAGATAAAATTCTACATTTACAAGGCTTGTGTACTCATGCTGACCTCTTCAGGTGAGATTGCCATTACAGCTTTCAGGCTCGTGTAACTGTTTACTTTAATTTTCCTGGATATGAGGGCTGTAAAGAATTATGTTGAAATTTTCAGCGAATGTGGGAACCATGTTTTGGTGCAATTAGATTCGTAGAGTATTTTGCGGTAGGCCCTTGGTGAGGTTTACTCTTCTTAAGTGGTAGTTATGTTCAATCTCTGGCTCCCAGCCTTTTTTCTATTTCGTTTCGAATTGTTTTTATGTCCGGTATCATCGAGCGGAAAACTGGCTCTCCATTTATGCAAATGGTGGGAATACTTTTTATTCCGAACTCTTTTGCAAATGCTCTTCCCTCTTCTGTTTTAATCTTGCGTTCTCTAATCTTGACCCACGATTCCAGTCCCTTTGTTGCATATTTTACAGCTTCCACGGCGTATTGACAGGGTGGACATACTTTTGAATCGATGGTTATAATGTCTATGAACAACTTTTCTTCGGTCTTTTTGCTCGCTATTGAGGGCTGCCGGGTGTTTGTCTTTTTACATTCTGCATGGCTTCTCCCCGTTTTTGGTAGGTATTTGTCGTGTAATGCTTCTCCAATAGCGATGAGATTTTCTTTTGGTACATTATATGGTATATCACAGCCAGGGGATAGTATATATCCTGTATTACCACCGATTTCAACTTCTTCCAAGGCTTCTGTGACGCATTCATCTTCTGTACCATTAAGGAGCGGTGTCGCTAAGCCAAGGTTGCCACTAAAGGACTTCCTGAACTGTTCAGCCAGTTCCCGCATTCTTTTTAGATCGACATTTTCATCTACAGCGACGTTGTCGCACCCGGTTTTAAACATTTCCGTGAGATTTCTTGAGGCATCTCCGCATACAAAAAGAGAAGCTGGTTTCCCTCTCATATGTACGAATTTGAATACGCTATTTAAGAATGGAGCTACGAAATATGTGAAGTGCTCGGGCGAGATCTGACTCGTCATTGGATCCACTATGGCAACTATGTCAACCCCATTTTCGATGTAAAAGTGTGCTGATTTAATGACGACCTCTTTGCAATAGTCTATAAGCTTTTTTGTCTGTATCGGATTGTCGTACATATCAAGAAAAATCTGGCTACCTCTTAGATGTAAAGACAAAGTGAAGGGGCCACACACCAGGCCGTACAATGCTATAGTACTTCCAAAGTCCTTCTTGACTAGATTTGTTGCTTTCTTAAGTTCTCTGTATCTGCCTTTATTTATATTGAATTCACCGAGTAAGTTAATGTCCAAGTGAGGCTTACTCTCAAGAGGATGGGATATCACTGTTGGAGGGCTGTCAGGGAACCAGATCAGTTCGCAACCCAAGACTTCAGCTTCTATTTGTAAATCGAAGATCAGGGGCAGACCATCAGGTTTATACAACTTGTATGCTTCTCTCAGGCCGTTGTAAATCAGTTCACCACTTTTCAGATAGTCCTCAGCACTTACTCCTATGAGACTTCCCCCATGGCATCCAACGTAGGGAACCCATACAGGCCTTTCCACCGGGATCCTTTTGAGAGCGTTTAATACATATTCTTTTCCGTTCATCTCCTTCTCCTTGTTTCTTGCATTATTTTAACACCGATATGTTTTGCTGTCTTCATGGATATAATCAGATTATTTCTATATATTAACATTGTGGAAAGGATTATGCTTCATGATAAGGAAATAGAGATTTTCCAAGGGTTCCTGATTCTGGTCAATAACATTCGCTGGGTTAGTGAGGAGCAGACCAGGACTGTATCTGTGGGACCTGATGTGAGGTTTCACATAGTAAGCAGGGAATCGACATTACTTCATACTCAGGAGTTTTGTGAAATAATTCTTGTTACCGATGGGACAACTCTTCATTTAGTAAACGGGGAAAGGCAGCTTCTTGCCCCTGGTTCTATAGTTTTTGTGCGACCTTATGATACGCACAGGTTTGAAAAAGGTGAGGACGATTTCTGTGAACTTGTGATGGTACTTTATACCTTGGAGTACTTGAGAGATATATCATGTTACTTGGGGAATGATAATTTTTTAAAGCTTTACACCACTCCGGCTCTACCGCCTATGTTTAGGCTGGATTTTGAGGAGAGAGAAAAAATTTTTACCAGGCTTATAAAGATTTCCAATGAGCATAAAAGTGACCCGGTGGTTGCAAGGATGAAATTTAAAACCCTCCTTCTGGAGCTGTTTTCGAGGTTTTTCCTTTCAGGGGAAAGGGAAGGCAGGCGTGATCTGCCTGAGTGGCTTGAAAGACTTTGTTATGGGCTTTCCAGTGT
>QNCQ01000284.1 GCA_003645825.1 Fidelibacterota bacterium | reverse complement strand
TACATCTTATTAACGTTGATTTACCACAACCTGAAGGTCCCATAATGGCCGTAACTTTATTTTTGTGAACTTCCATATTTATATTTTTTAAGACCCACTTTTTACCATAACCTGCTTTCAAATCCCTGATTTTCAAAATTGAACTTCCCATTTTTTACCTGCTATTTTGGTAGTCATGTTAAGCAAAAAAATTATTCCAACCAAAACAAGAGAAGCTCCCCATGCAATTCTATGCCACTCCTCATAAGGACTCATGGCATAGTTGAAAATGACTAAAGGCAAAGCGTTTACTGGTTTAAAAGGATTAATATTGAAATATGGATTACCAAAAGCAGTAAACAATAGCGGAGCAGTTTCACCAGCTATTCGAGATATCCCAATAAGGGTTCCTACAATTATACCTTTAATACACGTTGGCAAAACAACACGAAAGATAGTTTTTACATAATTTGCTCCCAGCGCAAAAGAAGCTTCCCTTAGGGAATAAGGAACTAACCTGAGGCTTTCCTCTGCACTCTTTACAACTAATGGAAACATCATTAATCCAAGCGCAATACCTCCTGATATAGCAGAAAAACCTCCAAATGGTTTAACAATTAACAGATATGTAACTATTCCTATTACTATAGACGGTATTCCATGTAGAACATCTACCAAAATTCTTACAAATTCAACAAATTTACTCTTCACCTCGACCAAGAATAAACCTGCAATAATTCCCAATGGCACTGAGAAGACCGAAGCAATAGTAATTAACAGGAATGTCCCCACTATAGAGTTTAAGATCCCACTGCCACCACTTTCTGAGAGATTTTGATCTCTTATCAAGAAGTGTAGGTTAATTGAACTTACCCCTTTGCTAACTATATGAAATAGAATGAGAATCAGGGGTACAATAACTGATATCGACAAAATTGTAACTGCAATTTTAAAAGCTTTGTCGAAAAATAAGCGAAATCTAAAATTCATTTTCACCGGCCCTGAATTTTCTTATAATTAAATTACCGAGTAAATTCACAATGAACGTTATTACAAAAAGCCACAATCCAATATAGACAATAGAACTAAGATACAAACCAGATGAGGCTTCTGGAAATTCATTTGCTATAATCGATGCCATCGTGTTCGCCGGGCTAAAAATACTTTTTGGAACACTATTGACGTTTCCTATGACCATAGTTACCGCCATGGTTTCTCCAAAAGCCCTACCGAAAGCAAGAATAATCCCCGATATAACCCCGGATTTTATGTATGGGAATACTATCTTTCTAACAACGTCAAATGATGTTGCTCCTAGTGAGTAACCGGCTTCCACCAGCTCCCTAGGTACCATTTTAATAAGTTCTACGATCATAGATGACATGTATGGAATAATCATTATTGCAAGTATAATCGATGCAGTAAAAATACCAACTCCAAATGGCATAATTCCAAGTTTTATTTCCAAATTCCTTACAATAGGTACCAGGAAAAACAGCCCCCAAAATCCATAAACCACTGATGGGATCCCGGCTAATAAATCGGAAAGATAGCTCAGAATATTACTAACAATACCTCTGCTACAATAAATTCCAAGAGAAACAGCAAGTGAAATCGCAAACGGTAATGACAGAGAAAGAGCAAAGATTGATGTCAGTATGGTTCCGACAGCAAAAGGTAATAACCCGAATTTTTCCATAGGCGGGTTCCATTTTTCCCCGAAGAAAAAATGTATGCCGAAATTCTTAATGGATAACACACTTCCTTTAAAAAGAATACCAAACATGATTACTATAATCATTGCCGCAACAAAACCTCCAAAGTATAACGCCAGGTTAAACAAGTTATCTTGCCTCATTTTATCAAAGCCTCTCCTTCAAATTCTATTGACTTTATTATAGCTTCCGCTTTCCTTTGGGCTTTCTCTAATAATGGTGCGTAATGCATTGGGGTAGCATATTTCTGACCATTATGAACCATCCACCACAGCAAGTCCACCAGGGCTTTAGCTTTCTCTCTTGACATTCCACAATTTGCCAAATCTTTATAGACCAAAATCCATGTAAAACCTGCTATTGGATAGCCATATTTAGAGTCAGTGTTGGTAAGGGAAACTCTCATATCATCCGGAAGAGGAACATCTGCAGCAAGAGTCACTGATTCTAGTGAGGGAACGATAAAATTTCCTTTCTTATTTTTTACACTTGCAAAAGGTATATCATTACTTTTTGCATATATTAACTCAACATAACCAATTGCACCTGGAATTTGCCTAACAAGACCAGCTACTCCTGGGTTTCCCTTTGCCCCCAATCCGACAGGCCAATTAAGAACTTTGCCACGTCCTACTTTCTTTTGCCATTCACTGCTTACCTTGCATAGATAATCTGAAAAAATAAAAGTCGTCCCACTTCCATCAGATCTATGAATTACTACAATATCCTTGTTCGGTAATTCTATGTCCGGGTTTAGTTTTCTAATTTTTTCATCATTCCACTTTCTGATTCTCCCAAGGAAAATGTCGGCAAGAACTTCAGGACTCAATTTTAGATGAGAGTCAATTGGAAGATTATAGATAATCACAACTGCGCCAGCAACAATGGGAATATGAACTATTGGTGCAGGAAATTTTTTAATACCTTTATCATCTACATATGCATCCGAAGCTCCAAAATCTACAGTGCGTGCCATTAGCTGTCTTATACCTCCACCTGAACCTATAGCCTGATAGTTAACTTTTACTCCATATTGTTTATAATACTCCGCAAACATTTTTGAATAGAGTGGATAAGGGAAGGTTGCTCCTGCTCCAACAAGCTCAATTTCAGCTTTTAATGGTAAAAGACCAAAAATGATGACCACGATAATTAGCGATAAGAAACGTTTCCTCATCATTTTCACCTCCTGTTTTTTAATAATTACCATTTCAACTCACGTGGAAGTATATCCAGAAATTGTTAAGACTGTATAAATGGAATGTTAATTTTTAGTTAATTTTCCAGGCAAGATTAAGCAGAGGGCAAAAATACTACGAATTTAGTCCCTTTTTCGGGTAAACTTTCAACATTTATTTCACCATTATGAAGGTTAACGACATGTTTAACGATGGAGAGCCCTAAACCGGTCCCGCCGAGCTTTCTTGAACGAGATTTGTCTACTACATAAAAACGCTCAAAAATTCTATCGAGGTGCTTTTTGGGAATACCAATTCCTGAATCTTCTACAGTTATCTTTAC
>QNCQ01000283.1 GCA_003645825.1 Fidelibacterota bacterium | reverse complement strand
CCTCTCTATATATCAAATACCCATTCACAAACAATACGATTTTTTCGTGGGGTGGCCAGAGGGATTCAAAACTTTTACCGCTGGTAAAACAAAAAGAGAAGCTCAATTTTCATATATATGCCACCTCTGATATTAAACATGCGATACAACAGAATGTAAAAATAAAAGAGAACTATTTATATGCTTAGCTGGGGAGCAGGGATTCGAACCCCGATTCCGTGGTCCAGAGCCACGTGTCCTGCCGTTGGACGACTCCCCAATATCACAAAGTACGCCCAAATTTAGCTCTAACCAGGGTTAAGTTCAAGCGAGAAATATTCAGCATGTTAAATGAAAAGCCCCTACTTTCCTTTCCACATCCGAAGAGTTATAAACTCTTATTGCTTCATCTGTTTTTCCAACAACAACCTCAACTCCAAGTTCTTTTAACTTCTTTAATAACTCCTCACCAACTTTCATAAGACCAAATTTACCTCTTCCTATAACGAGAAGCTCTGGCCTGTATTCAATAACATCTTTTATATCATCCTCGACGAGGTTATGCCCACTTTTCCTCCACCAGTTTTCTTTTACATGATCCGGGAAAACTATAACATCTTTTGTATATACCTTTTTCCCTATCACAATGCGTCCAAATTTGTAATCATCTATTCTCACTCCCTTCCCTCCTTCATGACCCTGGAAAATTTAACAAAAAATCGTGAAACTCTAGAATGGGAAGAAGTTTAAGCTTTTATAGGTAGTAACGATGCTTCCCTTAACTTTTGAGCACCTCGTTTACAATCATTTCGCCGAGTTCTTTTGTTGACACCTTCTTCACATTACCCAGGGCTATATCTAGCGTTCTATATCCTCTTTCGAGAACGTTATCTACCGCCTTTTCAATGTCTTTTGAGATGTCCTCCCGTCCGAACGTATATTTAAACATCATTGCCGCACTTAGGATCTGTGCTATAGGGTTGGCTATACCCTTACCTGCTATATCAGGGGCTGATCCTCCACCCGGTTCATACATTCCAAAATTATCCTCTCTCAGAGAAGCGCTTGGCAGCATTCCAAGGCTACCCGCAATGCCAGCTGCCTCATCCGTCAGAATATCACCAAACATGTTTCCGCACAGAACAACATCAAACTGCCCTGGATTCTTTACAAGCTGCATAGCTGCATTATCGACAAGCATATTCTCAAAATTAACATCTGGATACTCTGTGGCAACTTCCTCTACCACCTCCCTCCAAAAAGACATCGTTGTGAGCACATTCGCTTTGTCAATTGATGTCAGCTTTTTCTTTCTCTTCCTGGCTATTTCGAAGGCAAGTCTTGCTATTCTTTCGATTTCCCATCTATGATATACCATTGTATCAAAGGCTTTCTCCCCAGAACCTCTACCAGCTCTACCTTTGGGATCGGCAAAGTAAATCCCACCAGTAAGCTCCCTGACAAACATAATGTCAAATCCACCCTTAACTATCTCATTTTTCAATGGAGATGCTCCTGACAGATACGACGGGAGACGTATATGCCTGAGATTGGCGAAAAGGTCAAATTCCTTTCTCAAACCAAGCAAAGCTGTTCTCTCTACGTCCTTCCATTTCGGTAAGTTTTGCTCGGATACCGGTCCTCCCACAGCTCCGAATAAGATCGCGGCAGATTCCCTGCATATCTTCAGCGTTTCTTCTGGCAGATGATTCCCATGCTCCTCCCATGCAGCCCCTCCTACTGGAGCGTAGTTTAGCTCCACTTTTAACCCATACTTTTCTTCAACTGCCCTTATGACTCTTACCGCTTCCTCAATAATTTCAGGCCCTATCCCATCACCGGGCAAAACAGCTACCTTGTACTCCATACTTCAAACACTCCCTCTAACGATATAACTCATCAACCCTCCGGCTTCGATAATTTCTATAGCAAACTTCGGTAACGGATGAAATTTCAGGGTTTTACCGGCATTTATATTTCGAAACTCCCCTCTTTCAAGATCAAGCTCAACCTCATCTCCATTTCTAACGTATTTTGTTATACCTTCACACTCAATAGCAAGAAACCCATTGTTAATACAGTTTCTATAGAAAATCCTCGCGAAAGATTCGCAAACAACAGCTTTTATCCCGGCTCCACGCAACGCCCATACTGCATGCTCCCTTGAACTTCCACATCCAAAATTCTCACCTGCTACAAGAATGCTTCCCCACTTAACTTTCTCCTGAAAACTTAGGTCAAGGTCCTCCATCGCGTGAGGAGCCAGACCCTTTTCATTATCCATGTTGAGGTAACGTGCAGGGATTATTTCGTCCGTGTTAATGTGATTTCTTTCGTAAACTATTGCTCTCCCTTTCATTTCCTCCCTCTCATAAATACTTTCTCGGGTCAGCTATTTTTCCATCGATTGCACTGGCAGCCACTGTGGCAGGACTTGCAAGATAAACCTCCGATTCAGGACTTCCCATTCTGCCTACAAAATTCCTATTCGTAGAACTTATGCATCTTTCTCCAGAGGCAAGAATGCCCATATGCCCACCAAGACACGGCCCACAGGTTGGAGTTGAAACTGTCGCTCCAGCCTCCATAAAAGTATATAAAAGCCCTTCTCTGTCAGCCTGTTTCCATATCTCGGTAGTGGCCGGAATCACAATCATTCTAACATGCTCAGCTATCCTTCTTCCCTTTAATACCTCAGCTGCTACCCTGAGATCCTCAAGCCTGCCATTGGTACAGCTCCCAAGAAAGGCTTGGTCTATTCTTATCCCTTCAGCTTCGCTTACGTTCTTAACATTAGAAGGCAGATGTGGAAATGCCACTACTGGCTCCATTTCGCTCACATCAAGCTTTATAACATCTGAAAACCTTGCGTCATCGTCACTCCTATAAATTGTAAAATCGTCCTCTACCCCAGTTCTCCTGAGGTAATCAAAAGTTATCTCATCCGGCTCAATGACACCTACCTTTCCACCTGCCTCAATAGCCATATTGCACATTGTCATGCGGGATTCCATCGACATCTGTTCAACAACTTCTCCTGTAAACTCTATAGCTTTATACGTCGCTCCGTCAACCCCCAGAATGGATATTATCTTCAAAATTATATCTTTTGCATACACACCATCAGGAACCTTCCCTTTAATTTCAACCAATATAGTTTCCGGAACCTTAAACCACAACTTTCCGGTAGCCAAAGCTGCGGCAAGATCTGTGCTTCCCACCCCTGTAGCGAACGCTCCAAATGCACCATGGGT
>QNCQ01000282.1 GCA_003645825.1 Fidelibacterota bacterium | reverse complement strand
GCCACCTTGGGTTGCTTTATTACCGGCTTTTTCCTTTTGGAGCATTTTGGCATTGTTAGATCTGTTTCTATTGGAGCTTTTGTTAATATTTTTCTGGGGTTGATTTTTCTTCTTTTAAGTAAGGTTTATAAAAAAACCGACATAGATTACCACGAATACAAAAGAAGAAAAAAAGAAGGTGTAAAACACCCAATTTCTGAAAAACACAACAAAAACTTAATTTTAATAAGCTATGGTTTTTACGGCTTTGTGGCGCTGTCATATGAAATATTATGGATGAGGCTTTTAGAATTGAAATTGCACACTACCGTTTACGCATTTACAATAATGCTAACCACTTTTCTATTGGGCTTGGGAGTTGGTGGAGTAATTTTTTCTGTAATCGATAAGCTTAAGTTGATTAGAAACCATAACGTATTTTTTGGTTTGCTGGAAGTATTGATTGGACTATTTGGACTTTCTTTAATTTTTGTGTTTGCAAATTTAGAGTACATATCAAGTTTTAGTGGGATGATATCCTGGCAAGACCAAATTAAGCAGCAATTTCTTATATCCGGCTTAATAATGCTGTTTCCAACAACGTTAATGGGGATGTTATTTCCAGCAGCCAATAAAATTTATATCGATGATCCTGACACTCTTGGGAAATCTGTAGGTTACATATACTCATCTAATACAATCGGTGGTATTTTGGGATCAATAGTTACGGGTTTCTTTCTTGTTAGGCTCTTGGGAACACAATATAGTATTCAATTGATTTCTTTCATCGCTCTGGTTGTAGGAAGTGTAAATGTATTTAATCCGTATAAAACTTCCAAACCTAAAGCTATTACACTGTTTCTGCTTTCACTTATGTGGATTTTGGCTGTGCTGTTTAGTGTAATTCTTCCTAGAAATTATCTTATGCGCTATTACAACATAACGGAAAAGGAAGTCAACAGTCGCGTAAAGATTTTATATGCCTTCGAAGGAATTGAAGGAATCACAAGCGTTCATGAGTACCCAGATGGCAGTAAAGTATTAACGACAGGCTCTACAAATGTTGCGGGTACCGATTTTACCTTAAGGACTACTCAGAAGCTTCAGGCCCATATTCCAATGCTCTTACATCACCACCCTGTTGAGGTTCTGCAGGTCGGCTTTGGTAGCGGTGAAACAAGTCATATACTTACAATGTATGAAACTGCTAAAGTCGATGTTGTTGAAATTAGCTTAGGCGTAATTGATGCGGCCTCTAAGTATTTTCTTAATATAAATTCTAACGTTTTCAGTAATCCCAAATTTAGACTTATTTTAATGGATGGAGCCAACTACATTTTTCTGACAGATCGAAAATATGATGTGATTATGAACGATTCGATATGGCCTTTTTATTCAGGTAATGCCAGTTTATATACGCTGGAGTATTTTAAAACTTGTCGGGAGCATTTGAGAAAAGGTGGGATAATGACCAGTTGGTTACCTATTGAACTCCCGCTGGAAAGTTTTAAGATTTTGCTAAATACCTTCAGTTCAGTGTTTCCATATGTCTCTTTGTGGGTGGCGACTACGCATTATAATAAACATGCGTTGTTAGTGGGTTCTATGGAGCCGTTGAAGATAGATTTGAATCTATTTCTAGAGCGTTTTTATAAATATGCTGAAAAGGACCTGGAAATTGTAAATCTAAATGATCCAGTTTTGTTTTTAAGTACTTATAAGATGGGTCAGGATGGTTTCTCAAATTGGTTTGGCAATGTGCCAATAAATACGGTTGATAAGCCGATTTTAGAGTTTTCACCCCGGTTAGCAGTTCCTAATATGGATAAAGCCAAATGTTATGAACTGGTGTTGAATAATAGTTCTTCGGTAATATCACATTTATTTAGCGCTGACACTATCGATTCAGGTTATAAAGATTTTATAGAGAAGCTAAAAAGTTGCGAAAGAGCAAATCAACATTTCATGCGCGGCTTGATAATGAGGGAAAGAGGAGAGGGGGAATTTATAGATGAATTTGAAAATGCTTTAGCACTTTGGCCTAATCACCCAGGAGTTTTGTTTATATTAAACGAGGTTAACAAATTAGAATCAATTGATATATCGAGTCTGGGTGGTTATTCTTTTGTAGATTTGATTAATATTGGTGAAAAGTTCCTGAGAAACAAGTTGTATGGAAAAGCGATAATGGTATTTGGAAAGGCTATTAATGTCAGACCAAATTCAGCGTTGGCGCATTACAATCTTGCATCTGCATATCTTGGTATGGGCAAGCTAAACGAGGCGTTACGTGAAATGAATAAAGCTGTAGAATTACAATCAAATACAGCGTCATTTTATAATACTCGGGGTATGATTTATTTTAAGCTGGGTAAGGTTATAGAAGCTATAAAAGATTTTACCAGAGCAATAAAAATAAATCCCGGATATGCGATTGTTTATAATAGTCGTGGGATTGCTTATGCATCTATTGGAAAAGCCCAAAAAGCTCTTGAGGATTTCAATAGAGCAATAGATTTGGATACTAACTATATTGAAGCTTACTACAATAGAGGGTTGTTGTACCAGACTCAGTGGAAGAAACTGTATCTAAACGAAAATACTGCATTAATTGAAGCGGTTAAGAGTTATACTAAAGCGAT
Source organism: Fidelibacterota bacterium (assembly GCA_003645825.1). Taxonomy (GTDB): domain Bacteria; phylum Fidelibacterota; class UBA2242; order UBA2242; family B5-G15; genus B5-G15. The sequence goes on along the minus strand of QNCQ01000282.1, from coordinate 635 downwards.
TTCACTGAATCCCAATTATATAAAAGCTTATAGTAACAGAGGGATAGTTTATGCTCTACAGGGACAGTTTCAATTGGCGATTAAAGATTTCAATAAGATTATAGAATTGAAGCCAGACCAGGCCGATGCTTACTATAATCGCGGTTTAGTATACGAAATGTGTGGTGACCACATAAGAGCCAACAAGGATTTTAATAAGGCGATTGAATTAAATCCCGATTATAAGGACAGGTTTAAAAATCAAAGGTAAAATATAATAGCATGTTGATATTTGAGGATTTTAAAGTTGATAGTGGACAGACAGCTGAACTGTTAACGAATATCTATATCAAAAAATGTTTCCCCGATTCATCTTATACAATTTATACAATTTCTGACGCGCTTTTAGTTTTCCGAATGTTGGCCAGGAATAACAGGAGTAGTTCAAGAAATAAGGAATGCCCCTTTCTAGAACAACAGTCTTAGCCAGCAAGAAAAAGTTAAGAAAAGAGAAGTCAATTGCAAGATTCTTTGACTTACCCGAAAAATTGAGTCCCACATTGAAATTTATCATAGTATATAGAAAAGTTGCTTATAGGCTCATAGGCTTTACCCTTAGAGATAGATTTAGTCAATCAATTATCATAGAGATTTAT
>QNCQ01000281.1 GCA_003645825.1 Fidelibacterota bacterium | reverse complement strand
TCTATGGGATTTACACCATTAGAAGGGTTGGTAATGGGAACACGGTGTGGAGATATTGATCCGGAAGTGGTAATCTACATAATGGCCAGAGAGGATCTCAGTATATCTGAAACCAGCTCGCTTCTGAATAAACAATCTGGGCTTCTTGGCTTGTCCGGTATATCAAATGATATGCGCCATATACTCAAAGAAGCAGACAAGGGTAATTTGCAATGCAAGTATGCTTTTGAAGTGTTCAGCTACAGAGTAAAAAAATACATATCCGCCTATCTCGGAGTTCTGAATGGGGTAGATGGTATAGTCTTTACCGCAGGGATAGGTGAAAATTCATACAGAGTAAGAGAAAAAGCTATATCAGGGCTGGAAAACCTCGGAGTAAAACTGGACCCCGAAAGGAACAGAGAAGCCATTGGAAAAGAAATGGAAATATCCACCCCTGATTCCAGAGTCAAGGTATGGGTAATTCCCACTAACGAAGAGCTCGTTATCGCCAGGGATACAGTAAAAGTACTTTCAAAACAATGAAAAAATTTAGGCTCTGCTTTATTTCTTATTTTTCTTATTTTTGCGATAAAAGATAGAAACAGGTATTATTACAAGATAACCTATCAACAATAAGATAGGAGCTATTGTAAGAGACTGGGTACTGTAAGTATCCCCGGTCGCCATGACTATATACCCTACCGCTATAAACAGAATACCTATCAGGAAAATTACAACATTCTCTCTCCGAATATAGAAATCTTCTATAAATTTTTTCCCTTCTACTTTTTTGAGTGTTTTGACTTTTTTCTTCATCACAGTTCCTCACCTCGCTTAACTCTGGTTGAATTTATAAGAAAATAAGCAAGTATCGAAAAGAAAATTAGCCCTATCAGAATGTTGAAATCTCCCGCCCAGTTATCAGGAAGCACCTTAGGCCTGACCTTAAGAATTACGAGCAACCCAACAATTACTCCCATCAAGCCATCACCACCCACAAGTCCAGAACCAAAAAGTATACCTTTTTCCCTCCTTTTTGCAAGAAGTTCTTTATCACCCATGGACTTTTTTTCTATAATTTTCCGTATTGCTCCCCCAATAAAAATGGGTACCATCGTCGAGACAGGAAGATAGACCCCAACAGCAAAGGCAAGTGAGGGCAATCTCAGAACAAAGTGCACAAAAATTGAAATCCCCGCCCCAATAAGAACCAGCGTCCAGGGAATACTTGCTCCAATAACTCCATCAACTACCATTTTCATCATATTTGCCTGTGGCGCAGGTAGCTCCCTGGAGCCAAAACCATATGCCTCCCCAAGGATAAGAACACTTCCCGCTACAAAAAAACAGGTGGTAACAACTCCTACAATCTCGGAAATCTGCTGATATCGCGGAGTAGCTCCGATCAGGAACCCCGTTTTTAAATCCTGGGAGGTATCACCTGCAATTGAAGCAGCACAACCCACTATAGCACCAACGGTTATAGCAGCAATCTTACCTTCAAGTCCCCTGAAACCAAGAAGGAGAAAAATAAGGCTTGTAAAAATTAAAGTGGCTATGATCATCCCTGAAGTGGGATTTGAGGTAACACCTACCAGCCCAACAATTCTGGCAGAAACTGTCGTAAAAAAGAAAGCAAAGAGCGCAACACACAAAGCAGCTATGAACCTTACCACAATCGAGTCGGTAAAATTGAAAACAGTTGGGATAAAGGTTAAAACCAGAGCAACAGCGACAATTCCTATAAGCACAGTTCTCATTGATAAATCTCTATCCGTCCTGAGGGTATCCGAAAGATTAACCTTCTTCCTAATATTTCTAACCCCCAATTTGAACGAAGCAATCATCATTGGAATAGACCTTATCAGTGTGATGAAACCCGCAGTTGCCACCGCTCCGGCTCCTATGTATCTTATATATCTCGTCCAGATTTCTTCCGGAGTCATATCCTTTATGAGATGCTGAGTTTCTGGATATAAAGGCACCATTAAATTCTCTCCATAGTATGCTATAACCGGTATAATGACAAGCCATGACAGAAGTCCACCAGAAACCATTATAAGAGCAATTCGAAACCCCAATATATATCCAACCCCTACGAGAGACGGACGAGTATTCATACCTATTGTAGCCTTTTTGACAAACGGTATCTTAACCCATATTTCCCGTGTCCAGAGGTTAATAATATCCATAATCGAAGTGTAAAGGAGACCGATCCCCAATCCGGTAAAAACATTTTTTGCATGTGTTCCACCGGCATCTGCAGCTACCAATACTTCTGCAGAGCCAAGCCCTTCCGGATAAGGAAGATTTCCATGCTCATTCCATATCAAGAATTTCCGCAGAGGAACCATAAAGAGAACCCCCAATAACCCTCCAGCAAGTGCTATGAGAGTAATCTTTACCAGACCGGGATCGTGCCCCCACAGAAACAGGGCAGGAATGGTAAAAATAATCCCCGACGCAAGAGAAGAGCTGGCCGAACCCGTCGTTTTGGTAATGTTGTTTTCAAGAATTGATGTTCTCCCCCACACCTTTTCAAAAAGTTTGGCAACTGCCACAGTGATAACTGCAAGGGGAATTGCTGTGGAAATTGTCAACCCTGCCATAAGCCCGAGGTAAGCATTTGCCATCCCAAACAAAATCCCGAAGATTGAACCATAAAAAAGAGATTTGAAAGTGAATTCAGTCATTGTTTCCTCAGCAGGGACATATGGCCGGTAATTCTCTGCCGGAATTTTCTCATAAGCCTCTCTGGGTAACCCTCTCTTACCAGTCGACATCCTGCAACACCTCCTTCTTTAAACCTTCTGATAAAAAATGCAAAGAGAAGACAAACACCATTAAAACACTCCCACAAAAAAACACACAAAACTACCAGGAGCATCTTCTATTAAGTTACAGGGATTGTATTTAAACATGCAACAAATTTCACAGAACAGATTACCCACCTGCGTTTTTTAATTCAGATTAAAGAAAGTTATTCACCGGTATTTAGTACATCGCTAATTAAACAGCTATAAAAGCCTTAACAGCAACAGCGGGGTTATGTTAATTTTGTCGAGAAACGCGAAAAGTATTGTAAATTATTAACAAAAGAACCTATGTTACTTAAAACAAATCTATCCTTTAGTGACTTTGCCTTTTTAATTGTTTTAGTGTTAAACTATTGTTAATTTTTACCTTAGCGTGGTTCATTGATAAAGCTGGAGTTTTATTAAATATCTACTCTTCAGTTAACGCACTTATTGACAGACCGAATAATTTTGGCCATATCAGACT
>QNCQ01000280.1 GCA_003645825.1 Fidelibacterota bacterium | reverse complement strand
TAAAGATGAAAAAGCCCAATACAATAGGACTTACTTTCCCCAATGCTACCAGTTACTTACCCTGTTGAAATTATAAGGGGAATTATCAGTGTTGCACAAAAACAAAAATATCATGTCATCATTTCAGCTCTCATAACAAGAATGATGAATCGGAGACCCCTATCTCAACATTACAATCTGGAAGAATTGATGGAAATAGTTCTGATGATGCCCATATTACTGACAGTAAGTTTCTAAGGACTATCCCGTGGAATTCGATGCCAGCACTGCCAAACTCACATTTCAGCTTGCTACTACAACAATTTATTGTTTTGCTATCACAAGCTACTCAATAAGATTCTTGATGAGTCTCTTAATAAACTCGTTTGAGAGAGAAAGATAATATAAGTTGATAAGATCTAACTATCTCCAGTAGCAAAGTGACAATCTTTCCCCATCGAAATATCCAAAGGTGAAATGCTTTAGCCAGTCACCAATACACATAAGAATTTTGCCTTCTCCCAGCTCTTTTACAAAGGGTTTGTGATAGTGGCCTATAATTATGTAGTCATACCCTTTGTCCAAGATTTTTTCTGCCCATCGTTCGATTTCTTTCTCCATCTCTTCGGTGAATATGTGATTTCTGGGGTTTCCTTTGCTGTACGATGAGACAATTCTTACGATTTTATTCGCTATATCGGGATGAATTGCCCTTATTAAGTTCACTGTAAATTTATTTCGTATAAAGGGTTTCAATAATCTGTATCCTCTATCGCTTAAAAGGATACCATCACCATGGGTTACGAAAAAGTTTTTTCCCCCTGTTTGAAATGAAACAGAATCCTGGTAAAGATCTGCCTCTGTAAATTTTTTGAAAAAGTCAAGGTGCCAACAGTCATGGTTTCCGTAAACTATATTTATTTTAACACCATTCTCAGAAGCTTCTTTGAGAGCACATAATGTGTTAAAGTAGTATTTAGGGATACAGCTATGATATTCGAACCAGAAGTCAAAGAGATCGCCTACCAGAAATAAAGTACCTTTTCTGTTTATAACCTCTTTGATAAAATTTCTAAAAATAGATTCCTGTCTCCTGTCTTGATCTGGAGAGTTTACAAAGTGGGCATCAGAAACAAAGTATATTCTATCCATCTTGAACCCTCAGCACGTTTAAATATTTAAAGAAAGTTAAATAATGAAAATTTTCTATTTTGAGAATTAACTTTTTCAAGATTAAAACACCCAAAAGGCAAATCATTTCGACATTCCAAATGGCACTGTTCTTGTAATATACTCAGTGCAATTTTTTTTAAAAAGGAAATTTGTAAAAAGAGGGTAGTGATGAGAAAAGAAGTGGTGTTTGTGATAAATCCAGGCAGCACCTCAACAAAGATTGCTTTATTCTCAAGGGATGGAGTTGAATATCAGGAAACTGTGGACCACACGGGGACAAAAATTTGTGAGATGGTCTCCATTCTTGATCAAATTCTCCTTAGGAGAGAAATCATTGAGAAGCGCTTGAAAGAGTGGCTTGGAGAAAATAAAAAACTCGTTGCAGTTATTGGAAGAGGAGGGTTACTAAGACCTATTGAAAGTGGTGTTTACAGAGTGAATGAGAAAATGCTTGATGACCTCCGGAACTGTAGATACGGAGTACACGCCAGTAACATGGGAGCATTGCTCGCAGAGCAGATTTCAAAGGACTTTGGTGTCCCAGCTTTCATAGCGGATCCTGTAACAGTGGATGAAATGTTGCCTGAAGCAAGGATTTCTGGGGTTCCTGAAATAAAGAGGAGAAGCAGGGCTCATGTTTTAAATACAAAAGCATGTGTCAGAGAAGAGGCAAAAAGAAGAGGTAAGAAGCTTGAGGAAACTCGCTTCATAGTAGCTCATATGGGCGGAGGCATAACGGTAGCGCCCTTCGACGGCGGAAAAATGGTGGACTGTAACGATGCTTTACTCGGGATGGGACCTTTTTCTCCCGAGAGAGCAGGAGCTCTACCAATTGCAGGGGTCCTCGATCTTGCTTTCTCAGGTAGATATACGAGGGAGGAGCTGGAGAAGAAATTTATTAAGAACAGTGGTCTAAAAGCTTATCTTGGCACCAGTAATGTCAAAGAGGTTATTGATAGAATAAGGAAAGGGGATAAGGAAGCTGAACTGGTTTTTAATGCAATGATCTATCAGGTAGCCAAAGAGATTGGCGCGATGGCAACAGTCCTGAAGGGAAAGATTGATGCTATTATTATTACCGGAGGTATGGCAAGATCTGAGTTCGTCGTTAAGAAAATAAAGGAGAGAGTAGGCTTTATTGCTGATGTCGTTGTGTATCCCGGGGAAAATGAAATGAAGGCCCTTGCCGATAATGCTTTTAGGGCACTGGACGAGGTTGAAATTGTAAAGGAGTATTAAAGGTTGAGGATTGACATGGTGAAAACATTTGATGATATCAGAAAGCTGGCGAAGGAAAGAGGGAAAAAAGTTATCTCCATAGCGATGCCGGAAAGCCTTAGTATCCTGGAAGCAGTTAAGGAACTAAAGAAAGAAGGTATGATTGATGCTGTTCTCGTAGGGGATAGCGAAAACATAAAAAAGCTGTTAGATGATGTCAGGTTGGATATTGATAGAAAGAATATAATTCACGCCACTGATCCTGTTGAAGCTGGATATTTATCTGTACAGGCTATAAAGGACGGTGCGGCCGATATTCTGATGAAGGGGCGTATTCCAACCCCAGACTTAATGAAAGCTGTTCTTGATAAGGAAAAAGGATTAAGAAAAGGGAAACTGTTAAGCCATGTAGCAGTAGCAGAGGCTCCCAATTACGACAGATTATTAATGGTATCAGACGGAGGGATAAACATTAGACCCGATGTCGAGAAAAAGATCCAGATAATAAAAAATGCTATTGTCCTTGCAAAGAGTTTGGGAATTGCACACCCAAAGATTGGTATTCTTTGTCCTATAGAGAGGGTTAACCCTAAAATCCCTGAGACCGTGGATGCCGCTGAACTTGTCAGGCTTGCAGAAAAGGGAGAATTTGGGGATGTATCGCTGGAAGGTCCTACTGCAATGGATGTAATACTGTCAGAGGAAGCAGCAGCGAAGAAAGGTATAGAAAGCAAAATAGCAGGAAAGACAGATATTATAATTGTTCACGATGTCACTACTGGAAACGCTATTTTGAAGACATTGATATGGCTCGTAGGTGCAAAAGTAGGCGGAGTTGTCCTTGGAGCAAAGGTGCCAATAGTTTTGCTTTCAAGGTCTGACACAAAAAAAGAAAAAATG
>QNCQ01000279.1 GCA_003645825.1 Fidelibacterota bacterium | reverse complement strand
TACAACAGGTTTCCCAAATTTAGAGATTAAGATTGCGTAAGGGTTGGCGTAGGTAGTAATCTAGGCAGTTGGGGGGAGTGTTCATTCAGATGAGGAATTGAAACATGCGAACAAGCTTGCAAACCTGAAAGCTAGCAGGGTTTCAAAGGAGGCTCCGGTAACACCATAGAATGATTCAAACAAACTCTGCAAACAGAAATGTTTACTAAAGCTATTACCTCCATGCGTATTTATACGTAATGGGTATACGCAAGATACATTCACAGATAAAGTCTCATATTTTTGCAAAGTATGATTAGAGAATTTGAACTCTTAGATTCTATCAACGACAAATCAATTTGTACCCCCGGGGCGACTCGAACGCCCGCACCTGGCTCCGGAGGCCAGTGCTCTGTCCACCTGAGCTACGGGGGCATCAAAACTCCAACAAGCAAACAAATTTAACTCATAATAAAAAATTGGCAAACCCCCAATAAATAAAAAGGGGCATTAAGCCCCTTCCCTCAAACCTAAAACTCATATCCCACTTAAAAACTATTTCTTCCCCTGATCATCATCCAGTATCTCAAAATCCGCATCTTCTACATTCTTATCATCCTTCACCTCTCCGGTCTGCCCTGTTGCCCCTGATGAAGCACTGCCTCCTGCACCTCCTGCCGTCGTTCCTGTTCCTGCCTCAGTCTTGACTCTCTCGTACATCTTGGACGAAACTTCCGCCCATACCTTGTTCATGTTATCCATAGCATCCTTCATAGCCTTAATATCTGAACTATTCAGCGACTTCTTTAATTCTTCAAGAGCATTATTTATCTTGCCCTTTTCATCAGCAGTCAGCTTCTCACCATATTCCTTTAGATTTTTCTCAGTCTGGTATATCAGGGCATCAACCTGATTCCGAGTTTCAACCTCCTCTTTCTTTCTCTTATCTTCCGCTTCATGCTCCTGAGCCTCCTTTATCATCTTCTGGATCTCTTCTTCGCTCAAGCCACTCGAAGTCTGAATTCTTATACTTTGTTCCTTACCGGTAGCCTTATCCTTAGCTGAAACATGGAGAATTCCATTTGCATCTATGTCAAATGTGACCTCAATTTGAGGAACACCTCTTGGCGCTGGAGGAATCCCATCAAGGTAAAACCTACCTATACTCTTGTTATCTCTGGCCATCGGTCTCTCACCCTGGAGAACATGAATCTCTACCGTGGTCTGATTATCAGTAGCTGTGGTGAATATCTCGCTCTTCTTGGTTGGAATGGTAGTGTTCCGTGGAATCAGAACGGTAAAGACACCACCGAGGGTTTCAATACCAAGAGAAAGAGGAGTTACATCCAAAAGCAACACATCATGCACCTCACCACCCAGTATGGCTCCCTGTATAGCAGCACCTATTGCAACAGCCTCATCAGGATTGACTTCCTTGCTGGGATCTTTTCCAAAAATCTCTTTAACCAGTTTTTGAACCATTGGTATTCTTGTGGAACCACCAACCAGAATTACATCCGTGATGTCCTCAGGTTTTACTCCCGCATCTGCCATCGCTTGTTCACAGGGTTTTCTGGTCCTCTCCACCAGGTCTTCAATCAAAGACTCAAACTTTGCCCTCGTCAACTTCTCCAGAAGGTGTATAGGCCCTGTAGCACTGGCAGTTATATATGGAAGATTTATTTCCGTCTCCATACTCGAAGAGAGTTCTATTTTCGCTCTTTCAGCTGCCTCCTTTAGCCTCTGCATCGCCATCGGATCCTTGGACAGGTCTACCCCCTCCTTTTTCTTAAACTCTTCAACAAGCCAATCTATAATTCTCTGGTCAAAATCATCACCTCCCAAATGCGTATCACCACTTGTGGATTTCACCTCAAAAACACCGTCACCAATCTCAAGAATGGATATGTCAAACGTACCTCCACCAAGGTCATAAACAGCAACAAGCCCTTCTTTCTTTTTATCCAGACCATACGCGAGTGCAGCAGCTGTTGGCTCATTTATAATCCTTCTAACATTCAAACCCGCTATCCTTCCAGCATCCTTTGTTGCCTGCCTCTGGGAATCATTAAAATAAGCAGGAACTGTAATAACCGCATCCGTAACTTTCTCCCCCAGCTTTTCCTCTGCCGTCTGCTTCATTTTCTGAAGTACCATAGCACTTATTTCTGGAGGTGAATAAACTCTACCCTCAATCTCGACCCTCGCATCGCCATTAGGTCCCTTCACAACCTTATACGGGACCATCTCTATCTCTTTGGTAACTTCATCATATGATCTCCCCATGAATCTTTTTATAGAGTATACAGCTCTTCCAGGATTCGTAACAATCTGACGCTTGGCAGCATCACCTACTACCATCTCGCCTTCCTTTTTGAAGACAACTACGGAAGGAGTAACACGTCTTCCTTCAGAATTTTCCAGAACACGTGGTTTTCCCCCTTCCACCACTGCAACACATGAGTTTGTAGTACCTAAATCAATCCCGATTATTTTTCCCATAACAAACCTCCGTTTTTTAAATAATCGCCTTCAGATAACAACAAAATATATGCCATACAGGAACTCACATAACCTGTATTACAAATTGTACTATTTATAAACCCTGTAGGCGACAATCTATGAAGTTTTGTCTATCTTTCCACCAGAGGTTTTGTCCGAAGAAGCAGGCAGGGTTTCTCTTACCTGTTCAAATACCAATTTATTGTCTTTAACTCTGACTAAAATTGGCAAACCTTTTGAAATATTGCCTCTCAGTAGCTCTTCCGCAATTGGATTTTCAACTAATTCCTGTAAAGTTCTTCTTATAGGCCTCGCTCCGAATTCCGGCTTATATCCTTTCTGCAAAATATATTCTTTTGCTTCCTCTGAAAGAATGATGCTCAATCCAGACGACTTTATATTTTCTTGAATCTCCTTCATCTGAATGTCTATTATTTTAAGAATATCCTCCCTGCTCAAAGGTCTAAAAACAATAGGTTCCTCAATCCTGTTTAGGAATTCAGGAGGAAATAGCTTGTTAACTTCCGCCAGCAACATCTTCTTAATGGACTCAAATTCCTCTCCGATATTCCTTTTCTCAAAGCCTATACTACCAGAATATATACTACGCGTGCCTATATTTGATGTCATTATTATTACAGTATTCTTAAAATCAACCTTCCTTCCAAAACTATCTGTAAGCACACCATCATCAAAGATCTGCAACAGCAAGTTGAAAACATCCGGGTGAGCTTTCTCTATTTCATCAAAAAGTATAACCGAGTAGGGATGCCTTCGCACTTTTTCAGTTAGTT
>QNCQ01000278.1 GCA_003645825.1 Fidelibacterota bacterium | reverse complement strand
GGGAAGAGGGGACAAAGATCTTGATATTGTTCTGGGAGCATCAAATGGGAATACATGAAAAATTCAAAGAAGTAAAGAAGGAAGGGCGGATTGCCCTGATTGTATACATAACGTTTGGTTATCCTTCTGTTGGAGAAAGCCTGGACATTCTAAAGCTTCTTGAGGATCTGGGAGTTGATATAATTGAGGTAGGAATTCCATTTTCTGATCCGGTTGCCGATGGCAAAACTATACAGTATGCTTCAGAGGTAGCTTTGAGAAATGAAGCTACTCTGAGGAAAGCTATTAAAGAGATCGATAAACTCAGAGTAAACACTCCTATCATAATGATGACTTACTACAATCCAGTTCTGGCATACGGTGTGGACAGGATTTTCGCTGATATGAAAGAAGCCGGGTTCTATGGAATGATTGTTCCTGATCTACCAGTTGAGGAGGTGGCTAAGCTGAAGGCTCGTACCACAACTGATGGAATTGATTTCATCAACCTGGTTACTCCTGTAACACCTGATAGCAGGGTAAGATTAATTGATGATGTAACAGATGGGTTCATTTACTGTGTGTCACTGACAGGTACGACGGGTGCTCGAGACAGGCTGAACCCTGAACTGATTCCATTTTTGAAAAAAATACAGAAAATCGTCAAAAATCCCGTGGCCGTTGGTTTTGGTATATCGAAGCCTGAGCATATCGAACACATTAAAAAATATGCCGATGGCGTCATCATAGGAAGCAGGATAATTGAAGCAATCAGAAGCCGAGAGAACCTGAGAGAACTTATTAAAAGTTATCAGAAAGCATTAAGGGTAGAAAATGAAAGTGATAGTCGCAGTAGCAGAAAGTAGAGTCAGGCCAGAAGCTGTTGTAGCCAGATTTGGTATGAAACCAGAAGATGTAAGAGTTATCGATATGGGTAAGGAGAAATTGATGCTTTTCTCACTGGGTGATACTGTGAGGCTTGATACGATAGAACTTTTGTCCATGGAGGGTATGAAGAAGGTCTACAGCTTTGTCAAACCCTACAAGCTGATTCATAAGGAACTAAAACCCAGAAATTTCTCGGTTAAGATCAAGGGGAAACCACTCTTTGGTGCAGGACTCAAGCTGATCGCTGGTTTTACATGCCGTTGTACCCGTGAAGACAGGAACATACTGAAAAAGACTCGTAGGCTGAGCCAGAGAGGTATCGATTCTTTTTACTTTCGAATAACGGATACTAGAAAGGCCGATCTCGCTATGATAAAGGAGCTCCTTTCTGGGATTAAGGAAAAGGGATTTAACATATTCATTACTTTACCATCTCCGGATGTTATTGAATATCTGAAGGAGATTGCGGATGTGTTCGTGGTAGAGAAAAGCAACATGCAGGATTTCGCACTCCTGAGGGAAGCGGGAAAGAGCAAAATACCCCTGATGGTTAGAAAATCACCATGGGCTACCCTGGACGAGTTTATCCTGGCTGCAGAGTACGTTGTATGTGAAGGTAATGCGAATGTTATCCTGTGCGTCGGTGGTGTTTTTACAGCAGACCAAAAGGTTGTTCCGGATATAATTTCACTAATGAGCTTAAAGGAGCAGACTTATCTTCCGATAGTTATGGAAGTCGGTGCAAATTATTCGGAAAGATATATCCCGTACCTGGCAAAGTTTGCAAAAGATATAGACTGTGATGGTATACTGCTGGAAAACTACCATGTAATAGGTGATATTTGTTGTTTACCTGGAAAGTAAGTAAGCATGAAAGTACCAGAACTTAACATCTCTGTAAAGAAGTTCGACAGATTCATAGAGCCTGTGGAGATATATGAGAAATTATACCGTAGAGATAAGTATTCTTTCCTTTATGAATCCTTAGAGAAAAGTGAGACAAGCGGAAGGTTTACCATTTTGGGTGGGAAACCCTTTCTTATCTTTTTTAGCTACGGTAAAGATGTTACGGCGAAGGGCAGGGAAACAATGAGGTTTCGTGCCAATCCATATGAAGTATTAAGGGAACTTGTAAAAAGCGGGAAGCATAATTTTTCTTTCCCGATTTTTTCGGGAGGTGCAGTCGGGTTTATTAGCTATGATTCGGTAAGGTTTTTTGAGGATATTCCCGATTCCAACCCAGAGACCACTGGTTTCCCCGATATGTTTTTTATATTCCCCAGCGAAATATTTGTCATTGACCATCTCGAAGGGAATATGTACCTGATTCAGTATTACGAGACTTCTTCCATAGATAGACAGAGAGAAATAGAGAATTTGCTTTTTCAATCCTCTTCAGAGAGAATTCGCTACGAAATCAAAATAGACAACGTCAGGGGTTCTGTGACAAAAGAAAAATTTATGGAAATGGTAAGAAAGGCCAGAGAATATATTCTTGCTGGAGATATTTTCCAGGTGGTGTTATCCCAAAGATTCGAATTTGAAATTAGCAACGAACCATATCTTCTTTTTAAGCGAATGCGGATCACGAACCCTGCTCCATACATGTATTATCAGAAGTTTGGCAGATTCCACGTGCTTGGCTCTTCTCCAGAGACTCTTGTCAAACTGAAGGGAGATACCGCTATTACGAGACCCATTGCTGGTACAAGGAGAAGAGGTAAAACCCCAGAAGAGGATAGAAGGCTTGAACAGGAACTCACAACCAACGAAAAAGAAAGAGCTGAGCACATCATGCTTGTTGATCTTGCAAGAAACGACCTCGGAAAAGTTTGCGAACCGGGAACGATTGTCCCCGAAGAACTAATGGTGGTAGGAAGGTACTCGGAAGTGATGCACATAGTTTCAACCGTTAAGGGGAAGCTGTCTCCAAAGGAAGATGCCTTTTCCCTTTTTGCAGCATGCTTTCCGGCTGGGACAGTTTCAGGAGCTCCCAAGATAAGAGCGATGGAAATAATCGATGAACTCGAAGAGGTGAAAAGGAGTGTGTATGCTGGTGCAATTGGCTATTTCGACTTTACTGGCGATATGGATTTTTGCATTGCGATCAGATCGATTTTTATTAAAGACAACCATGCCTATCTGCAGGCAGGTGCCGGAATTGTAGCAGATTCAGACCCTGAGTTTGAGTATCGGGAAACTTTAAACAAGCTTTCTGCACTTTTCAAAGCGTGTAGTGGGGATATAGGATGAATAAAAGCATCCTTATAATTGATAATTACGATTCTTTTACATACAACTTATACCAGCTTGCTGCTTCTATCGGACATAGTGTGAAAGTAGTAAGAAATGACAAAATTACTTGTAAGAATATAGAAAAAGAAGCACTGCTGGCAGTAATTATTTCGCC
>QNCQ01000277.1 GCA_003645825.1 Fidelibacterota bacterium | reverse complement strand
ATGCTGATCAGATAAGTCAGGTGATTATGAACATTACAGTGAATGCAAAGGAGGCAATGCCTTCGGGAGGCAATTTTTACGTTTCCGCTGAAGAGGTTGAGATAGAGGAGAAAGAGGAGGTTCCTAGTCTATCCCCGGGAAGGTATGTAAAAGTTTGCTTCAGAGATGAGGGTGTGGGTATACCCGAGAACATATTAGATAAGATTTTCGAACCATTTTATTCCACAAAAGCGAAAGGGAGTGGACTGGGGCTGGCAACATCTTATACTATTATGAAGCGTCACGGGGGAACGATTACCGTTCAATCCGAAATGGGGAAAGGTTCTACATTTTGTATTTATCTGCCTGTCAGCCCTGAGTGCAGTGTTAAAAAGGAAAGAGAAAAAGGGAAACTTGAGAAGATTTCCGGTCGGATGCTTGTGATGGATGATCAGGACGAGGTAAGGAATTTTATCGCGGATGTGGCCAGGCTATTTGGTATGGAGATTGAAACGGCCAGAAATGCAGAAGAAGCAATCGAGAAGTTTAAGAAAGCGAAGGAAGAAGGCAAAGGTTTTGACATTGTTGTTCTTGACCTTGTGATTCCTGGAGGTATGGGGGGTAAGGAAATAGTAAAGATTCTTAAGAAGGTAGATGAGAATGTAAAGGCCATTGCAGTATCCGGGTATTCAGATGATCCAGTGATTTCGAACCCTGAGGAATATGGTTTTGTTAAGGGTATATCAAAACCCTTCGATATTGGCGATTTTAATTCAATTATATCAGAAGTTATAAAGATGTAATCCTGGATTTACCGTTGTTTTATCGGCTCCCATTCTGCGAAAGTCTCGACTTCGTACTTTGTATCTGGTTGGGTTGTGATAAACTCATTTGTATTGTAATACCATCCCAAAGTTTTTGAATTTCCTCCACTGTCTGTAGTAATCAAAAATCTGTTTGATAGTGAGCCAAAACACCTTGCCTGATCTCGAGGGGATGGTTTGTCGCCACCGGAAGGATCTACTGGTAGCCATCCATATCCTGGTAGATATATTTCCACCCATCGGTGGAACACATCGTCAATGCTTGCGTCATCACCTCTTACCACTACAGACCCAACATACTTTGCGGGAATTCCTGCAGATCTGCACATTGATATAAAGACAAAAGAATACTCGGAACATGAGCCGTTACCTCTTGTAAGGACTGTGGGTGCTGTATTCCAGCCTCCAGAAAGCTCGTAATACATGTGTTTTAGAATGTAGTTGTATATTTTTCTCGCTATCCAGTATGCATTTGTCTCATCGCCAATTGCTTCCTTTACAGCCTTTTTTATTGCTGGATGGTTTATCTGATACTTATCGGAATCCTGTAAGTATTTTTTCTTAATGTCCTTGGGTATATCTTTGACAGTTCCTATCTCGTCAGGATACACAAAATACTTTACACCATAGACTTTCGCATGGAATTTTACAACCGATTCGGCAATTTCTCCTGGTTTAATGTTTTTGTATGTGTAGTGGGCTGTCTTTTGTCCCCACTGATCTGTTACGAAGTCTGTCGGAGGGACGATATATTCTGTGTTTAATACTTTCTGGCTTACCCTATCGAGGGGTAATGCTATATGTACGTCCGCTTTCAGAATACGGCCTGGCCCATAGTTTCTAATGCGATGTGTTAGTGTTATGTTTGCTTCTCTTTCATTTTCCAGAAGATATTTCTCTCCATCTCTTACCTTTAGTTTGTAAATCTTGTCGTTCTGGTAATCTACTGCCCAGAGATATTTTTCATCAAATGCAAGCCCTCGCGTGAATGGTCCGGGGGCATCTGTGATGATGATTACGCTTCCGGATGCTGTATCCATCATATATATCTCGTCCGTGATTCTGTCGCTGATCCAGAGGTATTTCCCATCGTAGGTAATGCCCCTGGGATCTCCTGCTGGTGACTTATACTCAATGATAGTTGTGCCGTCATAGGGGCTTATTTGCATTACTTTGTCTAAGGCATTGTCTGTACACCAGAGGTATTTGCCATCCCATGCCAGTCCTCTGGGACTCGGAGTTGGGGCATCGACGATTCTCACAATTGTTCCGTCCTTCGGATCAATTTTGAAGATTTTTCTGGCTTTTGGGTCAGCGTTCCAGAGGTACTTACCGTCCCAGGCAAGTCCCATTGGCCAGTTTCCGGGAGCCTTTATTTCCTTAAGGATTTTGCCGTTTTCTGGGCTGATACAAAAAATCTTGCCAAGCTTTCTGTCTGCCACCCATATGTTTTTTCCATCGAAAGTTAGTCCAGTAGAACAAGGGCCAGGGGTATTAAAGGATTTAGCTACCTCGCCTGTATAAGGAAAGATTAAGAAAGGGAGAAAAAGAATAAAAAAGAATAATTTCTTCATGGTAATGCCTCCTGTCTCTTTACATATTTAATTAGATATTCTATGCCTTCAGAATAGGCATCGATGCTTAGTTTATAGAATCTTTTCAGGCATACTTCTTTTAGGACGGAATTGTTGTAGTATTCTTGGGAAAAAGGGAATTCCTGAGGTATTACCTCCACTGCCGGGAGTTTTATGATTGCGATAACTTCACGGATAGAGAAACCTCTGAGTGCCAGGGAAGTAGGATTTATTAATATTCCGTTTACTTTATTCCTGTTCTGGCTTATTGTTTTTACTACTTTTGCTTCATCGTACAGCTGGAATATTTTAAGTTCTGTGTCCATTTCATAGGCTTTAATTCTCAGGGATTTGTTTATTTTGTCTAAGGTTAATCTTGTACCCGTTGTTGCTGAGATTTTCCCGAGCAGGGGCATATTGGGTCCGTGTATGACAAGGATTTTGTGTCTATCCATAGCGGAATTTTTCTGGAAAATAGCTTAAAAAGATTACTCTACTGGCTGTATCATTCCAAACCCGAGCCTGTTATCTTCTCCTAAGCCGGTCTCGTATGCAAGCTTTATCAGTTCGGGATTACCCGTGAGCGTGAAGTGAGCATCAAATGATTTTATCTTTAGCTCTTTTGAAGGCCAGTTTTTAACAGTTATGAGTCTTATTATCCTGTCCGGGCCCCCTACGGATTTGAGATAATCTTCATCAATACTGAAATCAAAAGCTTTTTCTTTTGGATCTCTGCCGAAGAGTTTTCTGTATTTATGTATAATGACTTCTCTTATTCTTTCTTTTAGCTGTTTGTCTCCCGGCAGGAGATATTTTACTATTCTGCGGTGTCTGAATCTTGTTCGGATTGAGCATTTTATGGGTGATAGGGTTTTGAATTTCATAGTATCGCTAAATTTAGGATCCTTGATAACCTTTATCTGGTCTATGGTAAAGT
>QNCQ01000276.1 GCA_003645825.1 Fidelibacterota bacterium | reverse complement strand
GATTGATTGACTGTATTCGGGAGGTTCAGAGGGAGTTAGATGTTAAAATTCTCGCAGTTACAATGGGAGAAAACGGTAGCATAATTAGTACAAATGATAATATTTTTGAAATAGAAGCTTTTAAAGAAAAAGTTGTTGATACTACTGGATGTGGGGATGCTTATATGGCGGCTGTTATTTATTATATTTTGCAAAAAGGTATGCCAAATGGTTTCCAGGATGGGGTCAAGATGGGGATATTTGCGAATGCTGCAGGAGCTCTCTGCCTGAGGAAGTATGGGGCAACGGAAGGTTTGCCTGAACTTGATGAGTTGCTGGAATACAGTAAGGTTGAACTGTAACTTAAAGGAGGTTGTGATGAGGTTAACTAGGATTAGTGATAGGCCCATTTTTGAGCCGAATCCAGCTCATAGGTGGGAAAGGGCGGCAGTTTTCAACGCGGCGGCTGTGTATGAAAAAGGGTTATATCATCTGATTTATAGGGCTACCGATATTGGAGGACATGAGAGATATGGCAAATATATTAATTCTCTTGGATATGCAGTTAGCATGGATTTGTTTAATTGGCATAGGCTGAGCAAGCCTGTTTTGGAGAATGATGTTCCTCAAGAATTAAGAGGTCCTGAGGACCCAAGGATTGTCAAAATCGATGGTGTTTATTATATGACCTATGTGGGGTTTGCAGATAGGTACCCAGGGGATTATAAAATCTGTCTTGCTGTTAGTGAAGATCTCATTAACTGGGAAAGACGGGGAGTTTTACTTGATGAGGAAAATAAAAATGCTTCGTTTTTCCCGGAGAAAATAAAAGGTGAATACCTCCTGTTACACAGAAGGATGCCTGATATATGGGTGAGCTCTACCAGAGATATGAAGGAATTTTATAACCATACAAAGATAATGTCACCGATACCGGACACCTGGCAGTCTATTAGAATTGGAATAGCTGGGCCTCCCGTACACTATGAGAAAGGTTGGCTATTAATCTACCATGCTGTTGATAAGAATAATACTTATAGATTGGGAGCGGCATTACTTGATTATGATAATCCCAGGAGAGTTTTAGCCAGGTACCGCTATCCGATAATTGAGCCAGAGCTTGAGTGGGAAAAGAAAGGTTTTGTGCCCAATGTAATCTTTAGTTGTGCTACGATAGAAAGAGAAAATGACTATCTTGTAATTTATGCTGGTGCTGACACAGTGATTGGTGCCGCTACAATTAAGAAAAGTGAAGTTGTATTTGAAAAAGAGGATTGGCTTGTTTAGAAAGGTATTTTACACCTTCGGATTGATTTTCTTTGTATGCTGCAGTTCCGGTTGTTGGGGAGAGGATGTAAAGAGTGAGCCTACTTCTCCTGCTAATCTTAGCCATGTATTAAGCCTTGTAGACAGTGTGAAGGTGGATGGAAAGAATATTACTTTCGTATACATATATTCCAATTATCCCGATTATAAACCGGCTATAGCTTCTGGTGAGGGTGTATCATGTGTGGATGATGTGGGAAGGATGCTTGAGGTACTGGAACATGAGGTTCTGAATTGGGGAAATGACTCTCTGAAGTTTGTTGCTAAGGGAATGACCGAATTTTTGTTGAGGATGTGTACCGAAGATGGGTTATGGTATAATTTTATTTATAAAAATGGAAATATAAACAAAACTCATCAAAACAGTATAGCGAGTTTTGGTTGGTGGGCAGTTAGAGGATTAAGAGGGTTGGCCTCGGCTTATAATATATTCAGTCATGTAGATGAGGATGATACACTTTTGGAAAATATAAGGGCTAAAATTTTTGTTTCTCAATCTCAGTGGAGAAAGAGGCTGGTAAGTTATGGAAAATACAAAAATACAGATATTGGTAGAATACCTGCGTGGCTTATAAATGATGCTTCTGATGTAACTTCAGAATTGATTCTGGCACTGACGAAGCTATACAGGGCTGGTTTTACAGAATATTATGATGATATAAGGAAGTTTTCAGAGGCAATTGTATTAACACAGTTTAGAGATGATTGTCATCCATTAAATGGCATGTATTTTTGCTGGAAAAACCTGTGGCACTGCTGGGGGAATAATCAAGCATATGCTCTGACAGAATCTTTTAGAATAATCGGCGACGCTTCATATCTCAGTAGTGTAAAAGTTTGGGCTGATAACTTTGTGAGATTTGTCGTTAATGAAGATTATCCTAATGAAATAAAACTTTTTAGTGATAGTACATATGTGATAAAGGATTATCCAGATATTGCTTATGGTATAAATAGTATCTATCGAGGTTTAAAATCGCTTTATGAGATTTCCAATAACGAAGAATATCAGAGTCTGGCAGAAAGAGTTTTTGGTTGGTATAAGGGGAATAATGTTGTAGGGGTTAAAATGTATGACGAAGAAACAGGAAGATGTTACGATGGTATTGATGAGAGTGGAGTAAATCTGAATTCTGGTGCTGAGAGTACTATCGAATGTTTACTATCGATTTATAAAAGGGGTTATTATTAAAAATTCTCAGGTGAGACTTTGTCGTTGGGGATGCTCTATGCCCACTGTATAGCTAGAGGGGTAGTGTAGATTTAATTGTGTCTAGAAAAACTCCTGTGTTGAGACTTACCCGAAGAATTAAGTACAACATTAAAATCTATCATAGGTATAGTTATAAGAAGAGCTTCATATAGAAGAGTTATTTAAGTTGAGATTGTTTCGTTTTTTGTGTAGATGCCTTTTTCATCAAAATTCCAGGTTTAATCTTCCTTTGCAATGGATAGCCAACCAGGCAATAATTTTTGTCCAGTTTCTGGTAGCTTTTTCCATTTCTTTGAGATGTCTAAATAAGCCAGGTAGAGCATTTTCTCCAATGCTGCAGATGCTCCCATTTACTCTTCACTATTGCGTATTTGATGTATTACGCATAACTGGACACGGGTTTGTGGGAAAATACTCTCAACAGCTTCCGGGAATCTCTTTAAACTATCCACACAGGCAATTAGAATGTCTTCTACACCATGGTTCTGTAATTCCGTTAACACCGTGCTTCTTCACTAAACAGTAAAGAAAAATATCCCTCTTTATCCCTTTTACACAAAGATTGGGACACTCTCTCATTAAATTTAAACCTGTAACACTTGATCTTTTCAGTTCAGATTATTATAAAATGCCTCCCCAAAGTGTACACCATGTCCCCGAATCAGACAATTGCCTTTGTGGTAGGCAATGCGATAGAATTCTGTTGAAATTAGCAAGCATAGATAAAGGTACCCCTGTTTAGTTTTATTTTATGGTTTGGTTTTGCAAAAACTTCTCTATACGCTTTCACTCCTTTGAGGAATAG
>QNCQ01000275.1 GCA_003645825.1 Fidelibacterota bacterium | reverse complement strand
ACATTGAAGAACTACTTGTTAATTTTAGTTTACCCATTGATCTTTATGGAACTGCTTTTCCCAGGGGTACTTTCGCTAAGCAGTTCAGTAAGTTCTAGAACCCAGATAATTCCTATTGCTAGAGTTATTAACTCTCAGATGGAAGCAGTTTCATGGCTGGCTGGCAGAGGGGAAGACCCTTCCATAAATCTTTTTATGGTGTTTCCTTCTCTGGGAGTGAGTAAGAGGGTAGGTTTTATCCGGGGATTTCCTGTGGTGAAGGGTGCTGTTGATATTTCACAGAGGACAGCGGTAGGTGTGTCGTTCTACCCGGGGAGATGGAATGATGATAATCTTTTAGTGTTCAGTCCTGAGGCAACTTTTTCAGTGGGGAACAATCGGAGACACTATTTATTGCTGGGTTTTGTGCATTTATGTGGCCCAGATGACTTTGAATACAAAGCTCAGTTTATTACTTTATTACAAGTATTAAAAATGTTTTGCTGTAACGTGATCTGGGGGGTTAGAGTTGAGGATATAAGTTGTGAAACCTGGGTTGCGAAGCCTGATAAATTCAGGCAGACTGTGGTGACGTTGCTTATAGGTACCTCTCTTTGTAGCGGGAAGTATGTGAAGTATGGTTTGGAAAGTTCTATTTCAGGGCAATTTGTCGATTTAAAATTAACTTTGGGTTTTAAAATTTAGAGATTGCTTGTGAAAAGAATAAGTTTACTTGGCTCAACGGGTTCCATAGGGAGGAATACTCTTAGAATAGCGTCGGAGTTTAGAGATAGGTTTGAGATAGGCTATCTTGCATGTGGTAAGAACCATGTTGAACTTATTCGGCAAGCGAGAAAATTTAAGCCTATAGCGGTTGCTATATATGACCAGAGTAGGTACAAGATTGTGAAGGAAGAACTTGCGAGCGAGAACATTGAGGTTCTTGGAGGGCAGGAAGGAATTAACGAACTTGCAAGCCGCTCTGATATTGATATAGTAGTGAATGCTATCGTTGGTTCAAAGGGACTTGAGCCAACCTACCACTGTGTCAGGAAAGGAATAGCCCTTGCTCTCTCTAATAAAGAATCTATTGTAATGGCGGGCGAGATTATTATGGGCATTGTGAAGAAAAGAGGTGTTTCTCTCCGACCTATCGATAGCGAACACAGTGCAATATGGCAATGTCTTCTCGGGGAAGACAAAGAAAGGGTGAAGAGGATAATTTTAACTGGATCAGGAGGACCGTTCAGAAAAACTCCCAAAGAGAGATTTGATTCAATAACTCCGAAAGAAGCTCTGAGACATCCTACTTGGAGAATGGGAAGTAAGATAACAATAGACTCCGCCACGCTTATGAACAAGGGATTAGAAGTAATTGAAGCAAAGTGGCTTTTTGATATGGAGCCCGATAAGATCGATGTTGTGATACATCCTCAGTCTATAGTTCATTCTCTGGTGGAGTTTGTTGATGGATCTGTTAAGGCTCAGCTTGGTATTCCTGATATGAAACTTCCAATACAGTTTGCGCTTTCCTATCCTGAGAGGCTTCCAAGAACGTGGGAGAGGCTTAATCTTGAAATAATAAAGGAATTGACTTTTGAGGAACCGGATATTGAGAGATTCCCCTGCTTAAGGCTTGCTTTTGAAGCGTTAAGAATAGGAGGGAATGCACCCGCTATCTTAAATGTTGCGAATGAAAATGCTGTTTACGCATTCCTTGAAAGTAAGATAAAATTTAGCCAAATTCCTATGCTGATTGAAAAAGCGTTAACACACTTTGCCGTAATTAAGAATCCGGTGATTGAGGAAATTTTGGAAACTGAGAAGGAGGTAAAAGAATACATTAGGTCGCTGATATAAACTTTATAGGATTCAAAAAGGAAAAACATGTTAACGATTATAGCTATACTTGTAGTTATAGGTGGAGTAGTTCTGGCGCATGAGCTTGGACACTTCACATTCGCAAAACTAACAGGGATGAGGGTAGAAGTTTTTTCTATCGGGTTTCCGCCTAAACTTGTTAGCAAGAAGATAGGGGAGACGGAATACACAATATCTGCCATACCTCTAGGTGGATATGTGAAAGTTTCTGGTCTTATTGATGAATCAATGGATGTAGAGATAAAGGGGGAGCCGTGGGAGTTTCAGTCCAAAAATACTTTTCAGAAGCTTCTTTTTGTATCTGGTGGGGTTCTTTTTAATATACTACTTGCTGTTGTAATATTTAGCCTCCTAACGGCAGTAACTGGAATCTATGAACCTGAGAGTTCCACGGTTATAGATAGTGTAGTGGAAGGTTTCCCTGCAGATTCTATCGGGCTGAAACCAGGTGATAGGATCGTTGCTGTTAATGG
This sequence comes from Fidelibacterota bacterium, assembly GCA_003645825.1. GTDB lineage: Bacteria > Fidelibacterota > UBA2242 > UBA2242 > B5-G15 > B5-G15. The sequence continues at coordinate 1,009 of QNCQ01000275.1, read as the reverse complement.
AGTGGAAACTCCCGATTGGTCCACTGTGACAGAGATAATACATGCACATCCGGATACGGTGATTGCTATCAGCTGGGTAAGAGATAGCTTATTTTTCGAAAAGGAAGTTCGCACGGTAACAACGCGACTTCTTAAAGGTGGGGATATAGTCACGGTTGGAATTATAGGCATCTCACCGAAGATGCATCACAGAGATGCAGGTCTTTTTCTGGCTATAAAGAAAGGATTTGAGAGTACATTTTACTGGATAAAAGTCACAGTTATTTCTCTTAAGCTGTTGATAACTGGGAAAGAATCGCTCAGGAACATTGGTGGTCCCATATTTATTGCTCAAATTGCGGGTGAAACTGCTAAATCTGGGGGAGTAAGTGCATTGATTGGACTTATGGCAATTATAAGTGTTAATCTTGCTCTTATAAATATCCTTCCTCTGCCTGCTTTGGATGGGGGCCATTTTGTGATTGTTGTTATAGAGGGAATTTTAGGACATCCTCTGTCGGCAAAAACTAAGCTGAGAATTCAGCAGATTGGTCTGGGGATTATTATTGCTCTAACTATATTGGTTTTCTATAACGATATAGCCAGACTGTTACGATAATAGTTGAGGTGAAGAGCATGGATGAGCGAGAAGGTATCAGCGTATTCAAAGCAAAATGGATTGTACCCGTTGCGAGGCAACCTATAGAGGATGGCTACATTGTAGTGAAAGATGGTAAGATTTATAACGTTACCTCTGAGCTTGGACCTGAGTTTTCTTCTTTTAAGGTTATAGACACCGGAAATTCTGTGATTTTTCCCGCGTTTATAAATACTCATGTGCATCTTGAGCATCTTTCCCCTCTTTTCGTTCCAGTTGACTATAAAGAATATCTGTATAAAATCAGAGAGGCTGAACTTTCTTCTTCGAGTGAGAAAGAGGGTATAGTGAAGGAAAATTTGGATCAGTGCTACAAGTACGGAACAATAGCGCTGGCGGATTTCAGCAGTGATGGGACATCGGTTCCCTTGT
>QNCQ01000274.1 GCA_003645825.1 Fidelibacterota bacterium | reverse complement strand
GTAAATGCGGAACATAGAACCTCAAACCCTATCACGCTCCGTTCGCAATGACACCCACCTGTCATTGCAAGGAGTCCTTGATAGCTGCTTAGCCTGCCAGCCTGATAGCTTGTTAGCTGGTCAGCTTGATAGCTTGTTGGCTTGATAGCCTGTTAGCTAGTTAGCTTGTTAGCTTGCTAGCTATCTAGCCGTCTAGCTATCCAGCCATTTCGCCATCTAGCCACCTAGCCACCCAGCCATCTAGCTATCTAGCTATTTTTGCCACGCTCGCTTACGCTCGCTCGCAATGACAGATGACTGTAAACCAACCACAAGCAAAACTCTCTCAGGAAAAATAAAAAGCCCAAAAATTGGGCTCTAAAGCTTTCAGTATTACAGAACATCACGAAGGCATTTCTTTATAAATCCCTGATTCTTACTACATAAAATATAGTATAACCAACATAGCTAAAAAATTTCAACCACAAAAGTTTCAACAACTATATAATCTCTAAAATAATTTTCTCTATCCTCTCAGAAGATTTACCATCTCCGTAAGGATTTTCAGCAACACTCATAGATTTATATGAATTTTCATCAAGTAATAACTTACTGACTGTATCCACAATAACACTTTTATCAGTACCAACCAATTTAGCCGTTCCTGCTTCTATCCCCTCTGTTCTTTCTGTAACATTTCTCATTACCAATACTGGTTTATTCAGACTCGGTGCTTCCTCCTGTATACCACCTGAATCTGTTAAAATTAAATATGATTTATCCATGAGCCATACGAGATAATCATATGGTAATGGTTCAATCAGGTGAATATTCTCTATTCCATCTAATATTTCAAATACCGGTTTCCTGACATTTGGGTTCAGATGTACAGGATATACAATCTCTACAACATCGCAAAAATTAGATGCGATCTCTTTTAAAGCATAACAGATATTTTTAAAAGGTTCCCCAAAACTTTCTCTTCTATGACCAGTCACAAGTATTAACTTCTTATTCAAATCGATCTCTTTAAAGTGGGCATAATATTTTTTATTTCTGTCATCCCTTACGATATCCACAGCCATAAACAGAGCATCGATGACAGTATTTCCAACAATATAAATATTATCCTTAATCCCCTCTCTTAAAAGACTCTCCTTTGCTTTCCTGGTTGGTGCAAAATGTATATCTGCTAAATGACTTATCAACACACGATTTATTTCCTCAGGGAAAGGGGAATACTTATTAAAACTTCTTAATCCCGCCTCTACATGTGCCACCTTCTTTTTCAAATAAAAACCAGCTAACGCTGAAATAAAGGCAGTGGTAGTATCTCCTTGAACGATTACCAGATCAGGGTCACTATTTCTCAGTACTGGTTCCAGCTTTTCGACACAACTTGCAGTAATATCAAAAAGCGATTGGTTATCCGTCATAATATTTAAGTCATAATCTGCGTTAATATTAAAAAACTCCAGAACCTGATCAAGCATCTCCCTATGTTGAGCTGTGACACATACCTCTGTCTTGAATTTGTTATTATTTTTTAACCTTTTAATCACTGGCGCAAGTTTTATAGCCTCAGGTCTTGTTCCGAAAATAAATAAAACTTTAATCATAACATACCTCGATTCTCGTTATTTACTTGTTAGCCTGTTAGCTTGTTAGCTTGCTGGCTTGCCAGCTATCTAGCCATCTCAACCAAACGAGATTGCCACGCTCCGTTTCACTACGCTCGCAATGACAATGCCACGTCATTGCGAGGAGTCCCATCGGGACGACGAAGCAATCTACTTTGCTAAACGTTTGAGGGTTCAAAGGTCCACTACCTCGACTTTGCAAAATAGATTGTCACGCTCGCTTACGCTCGCTCGCAACGATGTATCTGCAACCTTCATTATGACAAAAAACATTAAAATCTTCACAAACTACTACTTTTTACCGTACAACAAACCCAATCATGTCTAAATAATCACTTATCGTTGATATTAATAATTTTCTCTTTGCAGGATAGTTCTCAAAAAAATCCTTCTGTTTATCTTCTATATTTCTTCCATATTTCACTTCCAGTATGGTATCATCCCAGTAAAAATCAATCTCAACCCCATTCTGATACATGTAAAGAGGTTGTTTTTCTTTAATAGTCAGATATACAAGATTCTCAAAAATAGCTCCTTTATCCCTGAATCCAGTAAAAAGGTTTCTAATACCAATATCAGCCGAATATATCTTCCGAGGAGCTTTAATTCTTTCATTTACTTTACCTTTACGCTCGACGAGGTGAATCAGGTAAGTCCGGCGAAAGTACTCAAGATACCTCCTTGCTGTATCTGGAGAAATATCAAGAATCCTTGCAATTTTATTAATACTTACCAGTTTCCCGGCTCTTTCCATAACCAACCTGTAAAAATCTTTTACCATACCAACATCTCGTACTCCAAATGCAGAAACTATATCCTTATAAATAACACTTTCAATTAAACTATCAAGGTAAGTGACATCACCTGTTAAAACATACTCAGGGATTCCACCATTTTTCATATATTCTTCAAAATACGACTCCAGCAGATAGGTTTGTGATCTTTTAATGGTTATACTTTTAAATTGCAAATACTCACGAAAATCAAGGGGCATGATTTCTATTAGTCGTGCTCTTCCTGTCAACATAGCTCTGGTATCATTTAGTATTGTCGCCGAAGAGGAAGAGGCAAAAATCTTTACATTTTCCGAATCATAAAGATTTTTTAATTCCTGATGGATATTTGTTCGACACCCTGCCTCATCAAAAAAAACGTACACCTTTTGCTCAAGTGGAATTTTGAAAATCTTACGATACTCCCTCAATATTTCCATAGTGGAAAACGGTTCTAAGGGGATTGAATCCAAGGAAACGTAGAGGATGTGCTCAGGTTTAACATCTTTAAGTAATCTAGAAATCATAAGTTTCATAATAGAGGTTTTGCCGACTCTTCTTAATCCTGTTATCAGTATTATATCTCTATTCTTCAAATTACTTTCTAAATAGCGAATATATTTTTCTCTTGGAATAAGCGATAGTGAATATTCCCCCTCCCACCATGGATTATATTTGAACAACTCCTCTGATATGTTAATCATTTTATACGACAAACTCACTCATATCGTATAAATATCGACAATATTATACGATGTATTCGTATATATATCAACAAATTTTTTGTTAGCCTGATAGCCTGTTAGCCAGTTGGCCAGTTAGCTTGTTAGCCTGACAGCTAGTTAGCTCGATAGCTTGATAGCTGGTTAGCTTGTTAGCTAGTTAGCTTGTTAGCCCGATAGCTCGATAGCTTGTCGGCTTGTTAGCTTGCTGGCTTGCTAGCTATCCAGC
>QNCQ01000273.1 GCA_003645825.1 Fidelibacterota bacterium | reverse complement strand
AAAGAGGCAGAGACGTCCCCTGTTGATCTGGTAACCCGTCGGTATCCTCAGATAGTTATTCTTAAGCCTGTGTCCACCTGCCCTCAGATATGCACTTACTGTCAGAGAAACTGGGAGATTGATAGTGTTCATGCGAAAAAAGCTTTTGCGACAAAGAAGAAAATTGAGACCGCAATAGAGTGGATAAGGGCAACGGACAGCATTGAGGAAGTTTTGGTTACGGGGGGAGACCCATTTATACTGTCTGATAGGAGGTTGGAGCAGATACTTGAAGCCCTATCAAGGATTGAGCATATAAAGAGGATAAGAATTGGGACCCGGATGATCGTAACTTTACCTTTCAGGATAACGGATTCCCTTGTTGAACTTGTTAAAAAATACCACGAGTTCGGGAAAAGGGAAATAGCCATAGTAACTCATGTTGAACATGTTTCGGAAATAACTCCTGAGCTTGTTGAGGTCACATCCAGAATAAAGCGTGCTGGTCTAAGTATTTATAATCAGGAGGTGTTTACTTTTGCTAATAGTCGGAGGTTTGAATCTGTTGCGCTGAGAAAGATGTTAAGACTGGTGGGAATTGATCCTTATTATACTTTCAATACTAAAGGTAAAGAAGAGACTGTCGATTATATGGTTCCTATTGCTAGGTTGCTCCAGGAGAGGAAGGAAGAAGTGAGGCTTGCTCCCGGGCTTGACAGGACGGATGAACCGGTCTTTAACGTGCCGGGATTGGGGAAGAATTATTTAAAGTCATGGCAGGACCATAGGGTTGTTATGATTTTACCAGACGGGAGTCGGGTATATGAATTTCATCCGTGGGAGAAAAATGTTCGGAATGCTGATGTTTATTACTATAAAGATGTGCCTATATATGACTATCTTATGCGTTTAAAACATTTAAGGGATGAGGATATTAACGCTTATAAATCCATCTGGTATTATTACTGAGATTTCGGCCGTCCTATCTATCCAATTAATGACTTGCATAATTTCGGGTAAAGCAATAAAATTGCGTGGCTTTGTTGGAATGATAAGAGAAAACATGGAGAGGTGAGAAATGAAGAAGTATGTATATTATTTCGGCGGAGGGAAGGCAGAAGGTTCTGCTGATATGAAAGACCTCCTTGGGGGTAAAGGCGCCAATCTGGCAGAAATGACCAATCTTGGGATACCCGTTCCCCCTGGATTTACGATAACCACAGAAGTTTGTACTTACTATTACAAGCATGATAAAGGTTATCTGCCTGAGCTAAGGGAGCAGGTTGATGAAGCCCTTAGAAGAGTTGAGAAAGAGATGGGAAAAAAGTTCGGAGATGAGGAAAATCCTCTGCTTGTTTCAGTTCGTTCGGGAGCAAGGCAGTCCATGCCGGGTATGATGGAGACGGTACTGAATGTTGGTCTGACGAGCAAGACGATTAAAGGTCTCGTGAAGCAGACAAATGATGAAAGATTTGCGTATGATGCTTATAGACGCCTTATAATGATGTATTCTGATGTTGTCATGGAGAAAGCTGCTGGAATTGAGCCGGAAGAGGGTAAGGCTATAAGGGTTCAACTCGAAAATGAAATGGATAAGGTGAAGAAGGAAAAAGGTGTTACTCAGGATACGGAGCTTGATGCAGAGGATCTTAAGAGGCTTTGTGAGATTTTTAAAGCGAAAGTGAGGGAGGTTCTTGGTAAAGAATTTCCGGATGATCCCTATGATCAGCTGTGGGGGGCGATCTCAGCGGTGTTTCAGAGCTGGAATGGGAAAAGAGCGGTAGCTTACAGGAGAATTGAAGGAATCCCTGATGAGTGGGGGACAGCGGTAAATGTTCAAACCATGGTTTTCGGGAATATGGGAGAGAATAGTGCCACGGGAGTTGCTTTTACACGGAATCCTGCTACTGGAGAGAATAAGTTTTATGGTGAGTGGTTACCCAATGCGCAGGGTGAAGATGTTGTTGCCGGTATCAGGACTCCAAATCCGTTGAATGAGGAGTGTAAAGGTCCTGAGAATGCCCATCTACCGAGCCTGGAAACAGCAATGCCAGAAGTCTATGAACAGCTTTGCAAGATAAGAGAAAAGCTTGAAAAGCATTATAAAGACATGCAGGACATAGAATTTACGATAGAGAGAGGACGTCTCTGGATGTTACAGACAAGAGTGGGGAAGAGAAATGGCCCCGCAGCAGTGAAAATGGCTGTTGATATGTGCAATGAGGGGTTGATTGATAAGGAAACAGCTATAATGAGGGTTAAGCCTTCTCAGCTAGATGAGTTGTTACATCCCATGGTTGATCCAGAAGCTGAGAGAAAAGCAAGATCGCTGGCAAAAGGTTTACCTGCAGGTCCTGGTGGAGGAACTGGGCAGGTGGTTTTCACTGCAGATGATGCTGAAAGATGGTTTAAGGAAGGCAAGAAGGTGGTACTTGTGCGAACCGAAACTTCACCAGAAGATGTTCATGGTATGCATGCTGCGGAAGCTATCCTTACTGCGAGAGGCGGAATGACTTCTCATGCGGCTCTTGTTGCTCGTGGATGGGGAAAATGCTGTATAGTTGGATGTGGTGCACTCAATATAGATGTAGAGAAAAAGCAGATGACCGTTGATGGGAAAGTGATAAAAGAAGGGGACTGGATTACGCTGAATGGTACAAGGGGGATTGTTTATGAAGGGCAACTGCCTCTTGTTGAGCCAAATCTTGAGAAGAACGAAGAATACAAGCAGTTGATGACATGGGCTGATGAAATAAGGAAGCTTGGAGTTAGAACCAATGCGGATAGGCCTAAGGATGCTGCCCAGGCGAGGGCTTTTGGTGCAGAAGGTATAGGATTATGTCGTACAGAGCACATGTTTTTTGAGCCATCACGAATTCGAGCGATGAGAGAGATGATTATTGCGGAAACCCGGGAAGAAAGAAGAAAAGCGGTTATGAAATTGCTGCCATACCAGAGGGAAGACTTCAAGGGTATTTTGAAGGCTATGGAAGGTTTCCCTGTTACGATTCGTTTGCTTGATCCTCCTCTCCACGAGTTTGTTAACCTCACGGATAGTCAAATAAAGGATCTGGCAAGAGAGCTCGGCGTTAGCTACGAAAAGCTAAAGGCGAGAATTGATTCTTTACACGAGGCCAACCCCATGCTAGGACATAGAGGTTGTCGTCTAGGAATTTCTTATCCGGAAATCACTGAGATGCAGGCGAGAGCGATATTTGAAGCTACAGCTGATCTTGTGAAAGAAGGTTACAAGGTCTTTCCTGAGGTCATGGTCCCGTTGGTGGGTATTTTATCAGAGCTTAAGAATCAGGCGGAGATCATCCATAGAATTGCTCGTGAGGTTATGGAAGAGACCGGAGTGCAGTTT
>QNCQ01000272.1 GCA_003645825.1 Fidelibacterota bacterium | reverse complement strand
TAAAATTATATAAAGTCTGGTGGTTACTGATTGTGGTTATAATTCTTTTTTCCATAGAATGGTTTTTGCGAAGAAGAACAGGATACCAATAAAGTTTTTTGGGATTTTATAATCTTTGATAAATAAATTTATGGTCGAGCGAATTTTAGAGGGATTTGTATTTTGACTTTGCTATTTTAGTAGGATTCGAAGAAATAAAATTTAAGAAGGGGGAAATATGAAAAAAATTGCAATGGTAGGGGTGGGATATGTAGGTCTTGTTTCCGGGACAGGCCTGGCAGATTTTGGAAATGAAGTGGTATGTGCAGACATCGATGGAAAAAAGATTGATATGTTAAATAATGGGCAGTTACCCATTTATGAACCAGGCTTGCTGGAATTGGTGGAGAAAAATGTTGATAAAGGTAGATTGAAATTTACCACTGATGTTGAAAGTGCCATTAGAAAATCCGAGGTTATTTTCATTGCTGTTCCCACACCCCCTATGGATGATGGAGGGGTGGACCTAAGTTATGTGTTTGATGTTGTGGATAGAATAGCCAGCGCTATTAATGAGTTTAAAGTGGTGGTTACAAAGAGTACGGTCCCGGTTGGTACGGGGGATGAGATAAAGAAGAGGTTGCTTGAGAAAGGGGTTGATAGAAAGTTGTTTGAAGTTGTTTCCAATCCTGAATTTCTGAGAGAGGGGTCGGCTGTTAATGATTTTATGCGGCCTGATAGGGTTGTAATTGGTACTGAATCTGAGAAGGCTCTGGAAATAATGAGGGATATCTATCGACCGTTGTATCTGATAGAGACTCCTATAGTTGCTACCGATGTCAGAACCGCTGAGATGATTAAATATGCGTCAAATGCGTTTCTTGCAACGAAGATTTCATTCATTAATGAGATTGCCAATATCTGTGAGAGAGTTGGAGCGGATGTACAGGTTGTAGCAAAAGCGATGGGATTGGATGGAAGGATATCGAGTAAGTTTCTGCACGCAGGTCCGGGGTTTGGTGGTTCGTGTTTTCCGAAGGATACTCTCGCTCTCACAAAGATTGCTGAAAAGGCAGGGATAAAGGCTCAAATAGTTGAAGCAGTTATAGATGTTAATAAAAAGCAGAGGCAAAGGATTCTGGAAAAACTCCTAAAATTTGTTCCGAAGCTTAAGGGGAAAACGATTGGTCTACTTGGGTTGTCTTTCAAGCCCAATACGGATGATATTAGAGAGTCTCCGGCAATTTACATCATAAAGGAAATCCTTGAACGAGGAGGAAAAGTAAAAGCTTATGATCCTGAAGCTATGGATGAAATGAGGAAGCTTTTTCCCCAGGTGACATATGTTTCTACAAGCTATGATGCACTAAAGGATGTTGATGCAATGATTATCTTAACCGAGTGGAATGAGTTTAGAAATATGGACCTGGATTTCATTAAGTCAGTTATGAAGAAACCTATTATAGTGGATGCAAGGAATATTTATGATCCAGCTGCGGTGTTAAAAAAAGGTTTTTTGTATGAATGTGTTGGGAGAAGTATAGAACGTATAAAGGAGAAATTAAATGTCGGTTAAAACTTATTTTGTAACTGGCGGGTGTGGTTTTATTGGGAGTAATTATATTCACTATCTTTTCGAAAGATATGATAATATACGAGTTGTTAATCTTGACAAACTTACTTATGCTGGTAATCCGGCTAACCTGAAAGATATAGAGAACTGTAGTGATTATGTTTTTGTGAAAGGTGATGTGTGTGATTCTAAAGTGGTGGAGGAGATTTTCCAGAAGTTTCGTCCGGACTTCCTAATAAATTTCGCTGCTGAGAGTCACGTTGATAGAAGTATTGGTGATCCTGGGAGCTTCATAATGACGGATATGTACGGAGTATACGTCTTGCTTGAAACATCTAAGAAGTATGGTCTAGAGAGGTTTATTCAAATTAGTACAGATGAGGTATATGGTTCGATTGAGGAAGGATCTTTTACAGAGGGGTCGTCCCTGAAACCCGGAAATCCATACGCTGCGAGTAAAGCAGGTGGAGATAGACTGGCATATTCCTACTTTGTGACATATAAGATGCCTGTTATCATAACCAGGGCGTCGAATAATTTTGGTCCCTATCAATACCCCGAAAAATTAATCCCTCTTTTTGTCACCAATGCTCTGGAAGATAAGTATTTGCCTCTTTACGGTGATGGGAAAAATGTCCGGGATTGGCTATATGTGAAAGATCACTGTGATGCTATTGAATTTATTCTGGAGAAAGGTAAAGAGGGAGAAGTGTATAATATAGCCGGTGGGAATGAGAGACAGAATATTGAAATTACAGAATTTATTCTTGATTATCTCGGTAAACCAAAGAACCTTATAAAATATGTAGAGGACAGACCAGGGCATGATAGGCGATACTCTCTTGATGATTCAAAGCTGAGGAATCTTGGATGGTCAAATAAGTATGATTTTGAGGAGGCTTTGAGGGCAACCATCCAGTGGTATGTGGATAACCGAGATTGGTGGAGACCTTTAAAGAGTGGGGAGTTTCTTGAGTTCTATAAAAGACATTATAAAATGGAGTTGTAAGTATGGACCTAAAGGAAAAAATTAAGAACAAAAGTGCTAAAGTTGGGATAATCGGTCTTGGATATGTGGGGCTTCCTCTTGCGATGGAATTTGCAAAAGAGGGATTTAGTGTTGTTGGTATTGATGTATCAAGAGAAAAAGTGGATAAACTTAACCAAGGTGAGAATTATATAATTGACGTCAACGATAATGATTTAAAATGGGCGATTGAAAAAAGGCTTTTTAGGGCTACTACTGATTATAGTGTGATAAAGAATGTTGATGCGATTTCAATTTGTGTACCTACCCCACTGAGAAAAACAAAAGATCCTGATGTTTCGTTTATAATTGCTGCTACTGAAGAACTCGCTAAATTTATTCACAAAGATTTGATAATCATTCTGGAAAGTACAACTTATCCCGGTACAACGCGGGAACTTGTTTTACCGATACTTGAAAGAAGTGGTTTGAAGGTTGGAGGGGATTTTTACCTTGCTTTTTCGCCTGAGAGGGTTGATCCGGGCAATCCAATTTACAAGACTAAAAATACTCCAAAAGTTCTGGGGGGAATTACGAAAAGTTGTACAGAAATGGCAAAATTACTTTATGAACAAATTATTGAAAAAGTGGTTCCTGTATCGTCTACGGAATCAGCTGAGATGGTAAAGCTACTAGAGAATACTTTCCGTTCTATAAATATTGGCCTTGCTAATGAAATGGCATTGATGTGTGACAGGTTGGGGGTTGACGTATGGGAGATAATTGAAGCAGCGGGCACAAAGCCTTTTGGTTTTATGAAATTTTATCC
>QNCQ01000271.1 GCA_003645825.1 Fidelibacterota bacterium | reverse complement strand
TTTAAGTGAATGGAAAGATTGTACGAAAGCAAGTCATGAATATGATAGTAAGGTTTCAGTGGAACTTATACATCCTGGCTTTATTGAAAAAGGAATCGGCGTTGATGATCTATCAGAGAAAAAAATCCTTGAATTAATCAATATTTACACAAAGGCTGCATTGCTGGCAAAAAAGGCAGGTTTCGATATGGTAGAAATACAGGGTGCTCACGGCTTGCTGGTAAATCAATTCTTATCACCCTTAACCAATCATCGTACAGACAGGTGGGGAAATAGGACCTTATTTCCAGTTGAAATTTTGAAGGAGATAAAAAAGTTTTGTGGTGATGACTTCCCTGTTACAATCCGATTAGCGGTAAAAGATACAGAAGAAGGGGGCATTACTATTGAAGAAGGGAACGTAATTGCGGATATTTTAGCGAAAGCTGGTTACGATATGATACAAGCTGATATAGGAATAGGTCCAAAAGAATATAGGCTAGAACCCATTTCCTTTCCCGAAGGATGGCGAGCATACTTAGCAGAAGCTATTTACCCAAAACCCGTCCCCATAGCGGCTGTTGGCGTGATCCGTTCACCCGAGGTTGCCGAACATATACTGGAGAATCAGGCTGACATGGTGGTGCTCGGGAGGGCTTATCTCGCCGATCCCGATTGGCTAAAGAAGGTAAAAGAAAACAAAGTTAATCTCATAAGAAAGTGCATAGGCTGTAGCGAGTGTATTAAAGCGCGGCACGACAAAGATACGGCAATTTGCTGTGGGGTCAATCCAAATGTTGGAAATGAAGTTGAGGTGAAAGAAGCAGAAGTCAAAAAACGGATTGCAATCATCGGCTGTGGGCCTGCGGGATTGGAATCTGCATTAGTGAGTGCTCTTCGAGGTCACGAAGTTCATATATTCTGTGAAAAATTTGGCGGACAATTACATGAGGCAGCCGTCCCGCCTGGAAAGGATAAGATAAACTGGCTCATAGAATTCTTTGAAAACAGTATAAAAGACACAAAAAACATTACAGTTCACCCAAAAGCCACTTCAAAAGATGAAGTAACAAAGATTAACCCTGATGCAGTTATAATTGCCACAGGATCAAGGCCGAACATCCCATTTAGCATCGAATCTGAATACATCCATACCTACGACGAGATTTTGAACAGAAAAGTTACAGTGAAAAACAAAAATGTCATCGTCTGTGGTGGAGGGCTGGTTGGGTGTGAAACGGCTCATTTCCTGAGCGAAGATAATTCCGTTACAATAATAGAAATGCTAGATGATATAGCTCCGGGAACGGAAACTCTATCGCGAAAAGTGCTGCTTCAACAACTAAAGGAAAATAAAGTCAGAATACTTGTAAAGCACAAAATAGAAAAAGTCGAAGGACATAAACTTATAGCTGAGGATCTGGAAGAGGGGAATTGCAAAATATTTGAATTTGACGAATTGGTATTTGCTCTGGGAAACGAACCTTATATTCCTTTTAAATTTGAAGGAGTTCCCTCCTATGTTATAGGAGATGCCAAAAAAGTCCGTCGTATTATAGACGCCATTCATGAAGGTTTCAATATCGCAATAAAATTGTAAGCAAGGGATACAGGTGTACGTTGCATTTGTTCAATGCCATAGTAATTTTGTAACCAAATATGAATCAAAACAATCAAATAATGCTTGATTTATGAAAGGGTTGCAACATGGTAAATGTTCTGAATTTCAAACACCTGGAAAAGGTCACAAAAAACAATGACCTGATCTACCCTGTGATTTTTTACTCCAGAAACTCAGAAAAAAGTAAACAGGTTCTCGACATTTTCAAAGAATTGGAAAGCGAAAATAAGAGCATCGAAGTTCTGACCGTCGACGTATCGGAAGTTAAAGATGTCCACCGTCGTTTCAATATTGATTCTATTCCTGCCGTGGCAATTATTGAAAAAGGGAAGATACAAAATGTCATCTACGGTCTGCACGATAAGGAATTCTTTATACAAGCTTTTGAAGAAAAGGAAATAAAACCTACTAAAAAGACTGAAAAGAAATCGAAAAGAATTGTTGTTTATACAACCGACGGATGTCCCTGGTGTGTCAGAGCTAAAGAATATCTAAAAAGCCTGGCTCTACCTTTTAAAGAAGTTAACCTGTCGAAAAATCCTGGTGAAATTGACAAACTTGTCAAAAGGACAGGTCAGATGGGAACACCTCAAATCGATATAAACGGGAAATTTGTTATAGGCTTCAATAAGCCTGAAATAGACAGATTACTGGGAGTAAAAAAATAAGGAGGTTAGATATGGAAAAGATTCAACCATTAAATAATCATGTATTGGTAAAAGTCAAAGAGGAGGAATTAAAAACCGATTCAGGTTTGATAATACCTGAAGTTGCAGGTAGTGACAAAAATGAGGGATATGTTGAGGCTGTAGCCCCTGATGTCCCAAAAGAAATATCGGTAGGGGATAAAGTTATATTCAAAGATAACCCAGCAATAGAGGTAGGACACGAGGATAAAAGCAGATTGCTACTGGTGGAATATACAAACATTGTTGCAAAGGTGGTGGAAGTTGAGAAAATTTGAGAACGAGTCAAAAGTGTGTAAATGGTATTGGGTATGCCCTATGAGATATTTTTACGAACAGGGCAAAATTGATAAAAAATGGATAAACTAATATTGTATGGGTAATTTTACGGATTGCGTTAGATATAAAATGGAAGAAAAAGGAGAATATCACCCTGATAACATGCTTCCAGATGGGACAATAGACGAATCATTGCAATAGCTTTCTAAAGACGGCAAGGGGTTTAGAATGACTGGTGACGTCAATAAATGGATGAACTTTGATGGAATAAATTTTTTGAAAAAAATTGGTATCAGAGAGGGAATGCAAGTGCTTGATTATGGATGTGGAGAAGGTCATTACACAATTCCTTTATCAAAGGTTGTTGGCAATAAAGGGATAGTGTATGCCCTTGACAAAAACCCGGAGGTGCTAAAGTTTGTTTCAACTCTCATCAGAGAAATGAAAACAGATAACATACAGCTCATTAAAAGTGACACTACAGTGCCGATTAATGATGACTCACTGGATTTTGCTCTCGTTTACGATGTGATTCACTATGTTGACAGAAGAGATAAAATTTACAGAGAAGTAAAAAGGGTTCTAAAAAGCAGGGGGATATTTTCTCTTTATCCAAAGCATAACAAGAATGATTACCCCCTGATGGAATTAGCCAACATCTCATTGAAAGAGATAATCGATGAGATAGAAAAGTTCGGCTTTACGTTAAAAGAGACCATAGATACTACATGTTTGCATGACACTTACTATAACCAGTGCCAGATTCTAAACTTTTTCGCAGATAAGTAACCCAGGGCG
>QNCQ01000270.1 GCA_003645825.1 Fidelibacterota bacterium | reverse complement strand
TACTTGTTGAGCTTATTGTGAACCGATTGAATCTGGATTCCTGGATTCAGTCAAGTAAGTTGATTGTGCTGCTCATAGCCTGTCTTATTGGCCTAATACCTGAGTCCGGACCACACCTTATATTTGTGACCCTTTATGTAAGTGGTACGATACCTTTAAGTATCTTGCTTGCCAGCTCAATAGTGCAGGATGGGCATGGAGCGCTTCCTCTTCTGGCGCATTCCCGGAAAATATTCCTGCTTGTAAAGCTGATCAATTTTATTGCCGGCATTTCGGTAGGAGGAATATTGTTGCTAAATGGATTGTAATTGAAGAAAGTGGGTTTTTCAACCGAGAAGCTTCTGGTATCTATAAAATCAGATTTAAAATAGCACCGACGATAAAAGTTGATGCCAGCATAACCCCTGCTGCTTTTGCCATTCCTTTTATGCCAAACTCTTTTAACAGCACCGTGAAGGTAGCAACGCAGGGAAAGTACATCGTAAGAATTACACTCGCAATTATAGTTTGCTTAAGGCTGAGGTGAAGAGGAACCAGCATACCTACGGCCACATCTTTTCTCAGGAATCCGACTATCAGTGCTGTGACAGTCTCCTGAGGCAAACCCATAACCCCCGAAATCACAGGCTTAACCACTTTACCGACGAAGCTAATAACTCCCGAAATATAGAGTATGTTTGCCAGCAGAACGCCAAAAAGAACCCATGGCAGAGCTTCCCTCAGAAAAAACAATACTCTCATCCAAACTTTTTTGGCAGTAGCTTTCAGATAGGGGATTCTATAAGGTGGAACTTCAATAAACAATTCTGGTACAGGACCTTTAAGAAATCTATTCAGTATCATCCCCAGAGTAAACCAGACAATAAACAGAATTAGAAATACACTGCCGATTCCCCTGATACCAAACTTCCCGGTCAGACCAATAATCATTGCCGTCTGAGCAGCACAGGGAACGGCTATTGCCATCAACGTAGCAGCCAGAAATCTTTCCCGTTCGCTCTGAAGTATTCGTGTCGATAAAGCCCCCGGGACATTACAACCGAAACCAAGTATGGTTGGAACAATGCCATACCCGTGTAACCCTACTTTGTGCATGATTTTGTCCATGAGCACCGCAAGCCGCGGGAGGTATCCTGAGTCCTCCAGTATAGAGAGAACAAAATAAAATGAAAACACGTATGGCAGGACAGCTGCTAACGGGACATACAGACCTGTCGTCAGCAGTCCGAAAGATTCCATAAAGTCTATCTCCCCATTAGAAACCTGGCCTATCAGAATGTCATGTATCAGGCCCCTTGATCCCAGAATGAGCGATATTTTCATCACCACTGGTTTCCATAATATCTCAAAGATAGGATCAAACACATACCCTATGAGACTCTCACCAATGAACCTTATTAGAGCAAACGTTGCACCCAGGATAACAATGGCGAGTGGGAAACCTGTAGCAGGCTTTATAGTAAATTCCGATAGTCTTTGCCCCAGGGTATGATGGTGATGATATAGCTTTTGAACAGAATTTACAATTTCGCCAATTAACTTCCATCTTTCATCGCCTTGAAACTCAAGATTACTTACCCGTCCAGCCGTGATTTTTTCGACGAGTTGTTTTATCCCTTCCCCGGAGACCGCACAGGTTGGTACTACAGGAACCCTCAGCCTCTCTGCCAGCTTTTGAATATCTACTTCCCCACCCTTGTGCTTTGTCTCATCACAGAAATTTAAAGCTATAAACATTGGCACTCTTTTTTTTATAAGCTGAAGGGTAAGATTAAGATTTCTTTCCAGATTGGTAGCGTCGACAACGTTTATTACAACACATTCCTCCTCTCCTTCATTTATGGAATCCTGAAGAATTTTTAACGCTACCCCTTCCGCTCTGGATGTAGGTTCCAGTGAATATACACCAGGGACGTCGATCACCTTTATAGATTTACCATTTAGCCTTAAGGTTCCTTCACTGAATTCCACAGTGGTGCCCGGGTAGTTCGAGACTATGACCTTTATCCCTGTCAGACGGGAAAACAGAGCGCTTTTCCCGACGTTTGGATTTCCCACTAACAATATTTTGTCTATCTTTCTACCCATTTTGCGTTACCCCGCTGCGCTGTTCTTAGGTAGAGGTTGAACGAGTATTTTTCTTGCCATTCCATATCCCATTGCTACCTGTGTGCCGACCACAGATATCACAACTGGTCCCGCCCTGAAATGTTTTGAAATCATTTTTACCTTTCTACCCGGAGCTACTCCCAATCCTTCAAGATTTCTTCGCAGTCCGTGGCCACCGTGGATACCCACAATAATCCCTTCTTCTCCTTCTTTCAGCTCGACCAGAGGAATCAGTTTTCCCATATTGTTTCTCCAGAAATGAGAATTGGTAAGGGTTTAGCTTTGCTCTTTTTGACTTCCAACTTCCACCTCAATGATGCATGCTTCGTTAGATGTCACGCTTGTGTTATAGCCATCTACGTTTACGATAAAGGATTTAATTTCTCTATCTTCCCGGATCATCTCTATTTCATTTCCAGGGAATATTCCTTTTTTCAGGATGTTTTTCCTCATTTCCAAATGGGGGCCTATCATTACAATGTTTCCCTTTTCGCCTGGTTTCATGTCTTTTAGCAATACGTGTTTTACTGTCCCCTGTTTGACGTAGTGCGGGAATCGAGTTTTCACAAAGCAGTCTCTGCAGATGTCAGGCATTTTATTTTTTCTCTCGCATGAGGCGAGGCACTCTTTAAAGTCCTTTACTAAGGAGTGATCTACTTTGGGGCAGGAAGTAAGGTATTGGTACAGAAGTACCATCCTCTCCAGCGTTTCTATGTCAAGGCTGTGCTCCAGCTTGCATGCTTCGCTTTCTGCCTTTTCGGGTTTGAGGTTCAGTATGTCTGTGAGGAATCTTGTAAGGAAGTGATGAATGTTAAAGATGTAGTGAGCGAGTCCTTTCCCTTTTTCCGTTAGCTGTATGATTTCATAGGCGTGGTATTCGATAAGGCCGAGTTTCGAGAGTTTTCTCATGGCTTCGGTGACGGATGGCATACTGACATTTTTTATTTTCGATATGTCTTTTATTCGGGCGAATTTTTTTTGTTTTGTAAGGTCGAATATTATTTTGAGGTAGTCCTGGAGCGAGTTTGATATTTGCATATCAACCTAATTTTAATAAATCACCCTAATTTAATTAGGCTTACCTAATTATTCAAAGAAAAATTCCGGCTGTTGCGCGGATTCATGGAATACTTAAAACACTCCCCCTTCCACCTCTACAAATAGCCCTCAAAACGGGAAATGGTAACTCTACCGACCTCAAAACCTAACCAATCTTAGACCCGTAGCACTTGATTTATTTATCTGTAACTATCCCGG
>QNCQ01000269.1 GCA_003645825.1 Fidelibacterota bacterium | reverse complement strand
GTGGGCTGCTCCTCATTTTAAGAAGGAAGTTCTCAAGAAAAAAGAGAGTTTAAAGGCTGGTAAAACCGTTGAAAAGACTCAGGTAGCGGGAAAAGGGGATGGCAGAGGCTCCGGTGTTCACGCTGTGAGTGATAATGGTAACAAGATGGGAGAAAAAAAGGACGGTAATACTGCGAAGCCTGAGGATATAATTCCCCTAGACGAGGCTGACGAAGAGAATTTTAAGGATTTTTAATATAAGTAGATTTAAAAGCAGCGTCCAAAAAGGGAGGTTTTACTCCTCCCTTTTTTCTTTTATTGTTATTAGTTTGTTTTGTTAATATATTATCATTGATGAGTGGCTACCAATGAATGGAGGGTGGGATGCATCTTTTAAAATGGGTGTTGGTTTATCTTTGCGCTTTTTCGTATAGCTTTGCCCAGGTCACCTATGTGATTGATAACAGGGATCCAGAGTTTGAGGCTGTTGGTAGTTGGGGAATTTATACTTTCGGTAATCCTTACAATGGTGATTGCGTCTATAAGAGAAAGGGTGACGGTTCTGAATATGTGAGATGGAAAAAAGCTTTGAAATTCCCCGGTAAGTACCAGGTTGAACTCTATTACCCAAAGGGGAATTTCGGTGAATCTGTGCCCTGCAGATTACGCCTGAAAACAGGATATGATACTGTCTATGTAAATCAGAGGTATAATGAAGGGTGGGATACGCTGGGAGTGTTTGAGCTGACCGATACGGCTTTACTGGAAATACACGATAATTTCTCAGGTGGAGGTCTTTTTGTTGTTGGTGATGCAGTCAGGTTGACATACACCGGGGGAACTTATAAGGTTGCAGGTAAGATTTTGTTTTCCGATGGAAATAAAAAGGTTACAGCTGAATTGAAAATCTTCTTGTGGGGCAGCTCTGGCTCAAAGCCGGTTGCTTCTCTTGTAATACCACCAGAGGATAGGAATTTTGCTGTTGAGAACCTTCCATCCGGGTATTATAAGCTGTCGGTAACCGCATGGGGATACGATTCCCTTGTTGTGGATTCTTTAGCAATTGAAGATAAGGATATAACTGATATTGAGCTTGAGCTCCACCCTTTGTCTTTACCAAGGTATAACATTACTGGAAAAGTATTTATGAGTGATAGTAATGATGTTGCAATTGCCAGGGTTGAGGTCTATCCAATTAGTCACCACTTACCTGTTTCTTATGATTCGGTCAGGCACGGTCAAGAATACCTGCTGGATGGTTTGCCTGCTGGAGAGTATAGACTAATCTACCGATGTGACCATTATCTTACGGATAGCACAACTCATAAGCACGTATCAATTGTGGATTCCGATATTTCTCTTGAGCCACTGGTGCTTTACTATTATTTCAAATTTGCCTGGATAACGGATTCTCACGTCGGTGCTGGATTTACCGAATCGGGACTTCGAAATGTTATTTCTAATTTGAACAAGCGCGCTGACGAACTCGACTTTGTAGTTCATACCGGAGATATTGTCGAAAAAGGCTTCAACAGTGAGTTTGACCAGTACCTGAGCATTATTTCTCCCTGCGGTTTAAAATTTTATCATATACCCGGGAATCATGATACTAAATGGTCTCCTACAGGACTGGAAGGGTATAAAGAACGGTTTGGTGATACGAAGTTTTCATTTGTGCATTGTGGGTTCAGATTCATAGGGATGAATGACTGTATCACCTTGAGAGGAGGAGGAGGGTTTTTCTGCCCTGCGGATTTTGCATGGCTTGATTCTGTGCTTTCTGCTACCGATTCTTTGAACACTCCTGTTCTCTTTTTTGTCCATATACCTCCAGAGGAAAATGCAGTTTTTAATTCATGGAGAGTTATTGATAAATTAAAAAATTGGCGGACGGCGTTGATTCTCGTGGGACATGGGCATTCTAATAAGATTTACAATTTTGATGGAGTGCAGGGAGTTATGTCCTACGATACATACCACGAAGGGAATTCAGGGTATGCTGAGGTGACTGTAAGTCAGAAGGGGATTTCTATTACCGATTATTACACTTCAGGTAAGGTCGAGACGTGGGCACATTTTCCTGTTCCTGAAAAACCTCTTCCAGCTATAGCTTTTATGAATCTGGTTGATGGTCAGTTTGTTCGGAGCAAATACACTATTCAGATACATACTAAAGAAGAAATGGCTTCAGGGGAATTTTCCATAACCAATAGTGATTACGAAAGCGAAGCACTCTCGGGTTCAGGTAAGGGCTGGAGTTTTGAGATTGACCCTGCTTTTATGGAGTCTGGGTATCATGTATTAACGGTTGTCTTTACTCAAAGTAATGGCAGAAAAGTATCAAGGAGTATAAGTTTTTATACTGATCGAGCTGATGTCGTCGATATAGTCTGGACGTTTGATGCGGGTTCGGAGATAATTACCACGCCCGCAGTTGGTGAAAACAGAGTTTATTTTGGTACGGTAAGCGGGAAGGTCTTTGCTCTTGATCTGGCAACCGGCGAGTTAGATTGGAATTATAACTATTCCAAATCGGGAATTTTTTCCTCTCCAACGGTAGTAGATTCGATTCTTCTTGTGGGAACTGCTGAAGGGGAACTGATAGCTTTTCATTCTGTAACTGGAGAAATTCTGTGGCAGTATGAAGCGGAAGGTTCTATTCTCACTCCTATTGTGGCTGAGGATGGTATTGCTTATTTCGCTGCAGGAAGTGAATTTATGGCTCTCAAGCTGGCTTCAAAGGAGAAACTATGGGAGTATAAATTTAGTCTTTTCGCGGAATCGAAGCCTGTGGTAACGGAAAATCTGATCCTTTTCACTGCCTGGGATAAGAAATTACACGCCATTGATAAGGTCTCGGGGGAATCAGTCTGGTCGTGGGCAAGGACTAACAGCTTTTATTACGCCCCAGCTGCATGCTGGCCTGTAGTGTCAGGACAAAGAGTATTTGTAACAGATCCCGAAAGGTATTTGAGTGCTATATCCCTGCTAGATGGCTCTACGATCTGGTCCAGTAACTCACCGGAGGTATGGGAGTCTGTTGGTATATCCGAAGATAGGAAGCGGGTTTTTGTAAGATCCCTGGATGGGAAACTTTATGCATTCTCCGCGGCAAGCGATCAGCAGAAGCTTGTCTGGAAAAAAGATGTCGGATATGGATGGGACTCAACTCCCTCAATGCCTGTTGACAAAGACGGTACGGTGTACACGGGCAGCAAGAAGGGGTTTGTTGTTTCTCTGTCTTCCCGATGGGGGGATTTGAACTGGAAGATTTTTCTAGGAGATGGGTACGTTACAACAGTAACTCCTCTCGATTCGCAAAAAGTTGTAGCAGCCAACCTCGATGGGAAAGTGTTTCTTCTAAAGGGTAAGTGTACGACCGGGGTGGAG
>QNCQ01000268.1 GCA_003645825.1 Fidelibacterota bacterium | reverse complement strand
TGACAATGGACTCACCGTTATAACGATACCTATGGAGAGCGAAGGGCTTGTCTCCTACTACACTATTGTCAGGACCGGGAGTCGTGATGAATGGGAGCCTGGGCATTCTGGATTTGCTCATCTGTTTGAACACATGATGTTCAGGGGGACAAAAAAGTTTCCAGGAAACATGTACGACAGGATAATGACGGAAATTGGAGCCGATGCAAATGCTTATACGACTGACGATTATACCTGTTATCACATCAATTTCTCTGCTAAGGATTTGGAGAAAGTGATGGAACTCGAGAGTGACCGATTTATCAATTTGAGCTACTCAAAAAATGTTTTTAAAACAGAAACTGGAGCCGTATATGGAGAATATCTCAAAGGGAAAATGAGTCCATGGTTTATGCTGGAGGAAAAACTTCATGACCTTGCTTTTGACGTTCATACTTACAAACATACGACAATTGGATTTGAAGAGGATATCAAAGCTATGCCAACAATGTATGAGTATAGTCTTTCATTTTTCAAAAGATACTACCGCCCCGAAAATGTTGTTATAGTAGTAGCTGGAGATGTAAAACGTGAGAAAGTGATGGAGCTTGTGAAAAAATATTATGGTCGCTGGAAACCCGGCTACATAGAACCCAAGATTCAGCAGGAACCCGAACAGAAAAAAGAGAGGATCGGAGAGGTCAAGTACCCTGGGAAAACACTTCCTATCATTGCTATCGCCTATAAAGGTGATCGTTTCGATCCAGAGAATAAAAATTACGTTGCAGCTTTGGTAATGGAAGAACTATTATTTGGGGAAAATAGTGAACTCTATAAGAAACTGGTTCTAAGAGAGCAAAAGGTAGAATTCATTTATCCTGAGTTCGGTATCAATCGTGATCCATCGCTTTTTACCATTTACACAATAGTGAAATCTCCGAAGGACATTGAATATGTTAAAAGCGAAGTAATAAGCGCCCTGGAGAAGCTAAAAAGCTCTCCGCCTGATGAAAGACATCTAATAGATGTAATAAACCATATGAAATATTCTTTTCTCATGAGGCTCGATACCCCATCCCATGTTGCTGCTTCTATTGCCAGATTTATTGCTGTCACTGGCGGGATTGAATGTGTGGATAAACTCTACGAAAGCCTGGAAAAAGTAAGACCAGAAGATATTTGTAAGGCAGCACGCCTATACTTTAAACCTCAAAGAAGAACAATTGTGACCTTAAGAGGGGAGTAGGTGCGATGGAGAATAAACTTTTTTTAATCATTTTTTGCGGGCTAATGCTGTTATGGAGCTGTAGCTCCACAAATATAAGAAACTCTCAAATTGTAAAGCTTCCTATAAGGTCTGACCCGACTATTTCTTTTCGCATATGTTTCAAAGCAGGGTTTCAATATGATCCTCCCGGCAAAGAAGGGCTGGCCTACATAACAGCACGTATGCTGACTGAAGGTGCAACTCTCAAAAATAGCTATGAGCAGATTATAGAAAAGTTGTATCCAACCGCCGCTTCTTACTCCTGTCAGGTAGATGCGGAGATGGCAGTAATTTATGGACGGGTACATGAAGACAATCTTTCGCAATTTTACAACCTGTTTATTGACGCCATTACACGCCCTGCTTTTAAAGAAGAAGATCTGAGGAGGATAAAAAGTAGTGTGTTAAACTACCTTAAAAACAGTTTAAAATTTGCAAACGACGAAGAGTTAGGAAAAGCAGTACTCTACACCGAAATTTTTGCTGGCACCCCCTACGGTCATTTGAAAGAGGGTAGAATAAACAGTGTAAAATCAATAACGATAGAGGATGTGAAAAATTTCTATAAAAAATACTATACCTGCAAAAACGTTATAATTGGAGTTGGAGGAGATTTCCCTTCATATTTGATAGAGAACTTGAAAAAGGATCTTTCTGTATTACCCACAGGGGAGAAAATAATACCTCCTGAAATAAGCCCCAGACCTATAAAGGGTCTCGAAGTGGTTATAGTCGAAAAAAACACTTCTTCAACAGCAATCAGTATGGGATATCCTATTGACATCCTTAGAGGTAGTGATGAATGGTACTATCTTGCTCTGGCGAACTCATGGTTTGGTGAGCACAGAAATTCTTCGAGTCACTTATATCAGGTTATTAGAGAAGCAAGAGGGCTAAATTATGGAAATTATAGCTATATAGAGTACTTTCCCGAGGGTGGAAGGAGACAATTCCCCCCGCCTAATGTTGCAAGAAGAAAACAGATATTTGAGATATGGATAAGGCCAGTGCCGAATTACGCCAGGCATTTTGTTCTGCGTACTGCATTGAGGGAGTTGCAGAAGCTCGTTGACAATGGAATGACAGAAAAAGACTTTGAATTGACCAGAAATTTCCTCAAAAAATACATTCTTAATTACGCTCCCACAACAATGTTGAAACTTGGTTATGCCATAGATGATAAATTTTACAATATTTCCGAGGGACATCTTAAAAAGTTTAGAAAATTACTTGAATCTATGACTATAGAAGATGTTAACAAAGCGGTGAGAAAATACCTGCAGTACAAAAATATGAAGATTGTATTTGTTACCCCTAATGCTGAAAAACTGAAAAAAGAGCTTGTGGAAAATAGCCCGAGTCCAATCAGCTATAAAACTCCGAAACCTGACGAAATCATAAAAGAAGACAAAGTCATTGCAAACTATAACCTTGACATTAAACCTGAGAACGTTAAGATTACCAAACTTGAAGAATTATTTCAGTAAACCATGGCGAGCAGAATAAAACGAACCAGAGAGGTTTTCGACAGAGGAAAGGACCTAAAACTCAGTAACGACTTTTATAGAACTTATATCATTGAGCTATTTAACTTCCTGCTGAAATACGATCGCTATGATTCGGATTCTTCTCTTTTACCCGAGAGTATCTATGCTAAAACCTCTACCGCTTTAATTATTTCGAAGGACGAGGGAGTTACATCGTGTATAGAGGAGGTTACTTTCTTTGCAAGGTCAAAGGGGCTTGAAGTAAAACCAGTAAAAGGTGAAGGGGACTTTTTTCAAAAGGGAGAAGTTCTCTTAGAAATAGCGGGGGAGGCACGCAAAATTCTTTCAACTGAAAGGGTTATTTTGAACATTCTTCAACGGACCTGTGCTATTTCAACCGCTACCAGGAGGCTTGTGGAAAAGATAGCTGACTTGGGATGTCAAATAGCCGCTACAAGAAAAACACTTCTTGGACTTATAGAAAAAAAAGCTGTATCCTCAGCCGGGGGACTCACCCACCGCCTTAACCTTGAAGAAGCTGCCATGATAAAGGATAACCATCTGAAGCTCCTGGGAGATGCCCTTGAAGAAGCTATTAGAGAAATTTTTCATAAAAAGCCAGAACTTAACTTTCTGGAAATAGAAGTTAAGAAC
>QNCQ01000267.1 GCA_003645825.1 Fidelibacterota bacterium | reverse complement strand
ATTGTCTATGGGGATATTTCTACCCAATAGATGGCTGGCGGGCGAGAATTTCGTATCTTGCCAGTCCGCGGTATTATAAAAGCAGTCTTACTTTTAATACGATAGAGGGAGATATAAGAAGGTATTTTAAGACATCATTTCTTTATTCCTTTGGCCTGAGATTGGCTTTTGGTATCAGTAATGGTAAAAACCCACAACGGTTCTTTGTGGGCGGGGAAATGGGATGGCTTAATGCTCATTTCCGGCGAGACCCTAACTATGGCGATTTGCAGGATTTGTATTTTTCGGAATTTGTTACCCCTTTAAGAGGGGCAAGATATTATGAAAAAGAGGGGACGAGATATTTTCTGTTTAATGCAGAATTCCGATATCCTTTTATAAAATATCTGGCTCTTGGCTGGCCTTTGCCGATGGTTCTTGGGGGGATACAGGGGGTTACGTTTCTTGATGTGGGGTCTGCCTGGGATGGGAACAAATTGCATCTTTTTGGGAGGGATGTTTATAGAGGTTATTATATGGATGATCTTGTTTGTGGAGTTGGATGTGGGATGAGAATGTTTATGGGTTATTTTATGTTAAAGATAGATGTTGCGTGGCGGTACGACATGGACAGGTTTTATAAACCAATGTGGATTTTCTCTCTTGGTACAGATTGGTAAGAAGCTAAAACAGAATGTTTGTGGCTATTAGAAAGTAGACAGAAGTCCCTATTATATCGCACATAGTTGTTATTAGAGGGGTGCTGGCTGTAGCGGGGTCTTTTTTTAATTTTGTGAACAGAAATGGTAGTGACATTCCAAGAATACTACCTATTATCACGTTTATTATCATTGTCATGAGAACTACTATTGATACTTTTATTCCACCACGGGCAATACCAATGAAGAATATCCCGATCCCTGCTGTGAGTCCCAGGGCTGCAGAGATTAAAAGCTCTCTTCCAATAAGCTTTGCCCAGTCACTCAACTTTACATTCCCTATGGCAAGGGCTCTCACCATTAGCGTTGAGCTTTGAGAGCCGGCGTTTCCAGCTGTGGCAATTATTACAGGAAGAAAAGTTACAAGCACGACATACCTGGCTATTGTTCCTTCAAAAAGACTTATTACTCCTCCAGAAAAAATATTCATAAATAGTAACACAAGAAGCCATGGTACTCTGCTTCGATAGAGCCTTTTCAGAGACATTTCCTTTACATTGGCGACGAGATCCTCTTCTTCTGAAAGTCCAACACCACCGATTTTTCGGAAATCCTCTGTACTCTCCTCTTCCATGACATCGATGATGTCATCTACTGTGACTATTCCTAACAGGATGCCTTTTGAGTCTGTGACAGGGAGGGCGATTAGGTTGTATTGTTTCACCAGCTGTACGGCTTTTTCCTGATCTTCGTATGCGGAAATTGAGATATAATGCCCATCCATCAGAGATTCTACTTTATCGTCCGGGTGAGCCAGGATAAATCTCCTGATAGGTATATCATCGAGTAGTTTGCCACTGTCATCCACTACATATACTATGTCGATTGTTTCTGCATCTTTTCCGTTTTTCCTGATGTATTCCATTGCTTCTTTAACAGTCCAGTAAGGTTTGACGGCAATATACTCGGGTGTGATAAGTCGCCCGACACTTTCTTCGGGATATGCCAGTATCTTGAGGGTTTCGCGTCTGTCTTCAGGGGGGAGGAGTT
Organism: Fidelibacterota bacterium; assembly: GCA_003645825.1. Taxonomy (GTDB): domain Bacteria; phylum Fidelibacterota; class UBA2242; order UBA2242; family B5-G15; genus B5-G15. The sequence continues at coordinate 1,713 of QNCQ01000267.1, read as the reverse complement.
GAAGTATCTTGCGGGTAATTTGACCGGGTAGTTCTTCAAAAAGCTCGGTTCTCTCGTCAGGTTCGAGTTCCAGGACGAGTTCCCTTATCTGTTGATCAGTTAGCTGTTTTAGTATTGCCTCCTGTTTTTTTGTTTCGAGCTCGGAGAATGTATCCCCTGCTTGCTCTTTGGGTAATAGTAAAAACAGGATTGCCGCTTCTCCATCCGTCAGGGATTCCAGAAGGTCTGCTATATCAGATGGGTGACATTCAGTGATAAATTCTTTTATAGATTTGTAATCTTTTTTTCTCAACAATTCTTTTATTTCAGGAATTATTAACTCTTTGAACATACTGCCCGTGGTTTAAAAAATCGCTCACTTTAACTTTTGTCACGAGGTTCAAATGATAGAATATTATAGCTTAAAGTATATCTAAAGTCAAGATAAATAATTTGCACATGGCGTGAAAGTTCATGTACATAGTGGTACGATAGAATTGATTAAATTAAGAGTAATGAGTGATGAGAGCATAGCCCGAGCAGGGATCTTATTCCGTAAGATTTTCGGGGGGGTGGATTTACATATAAGTCCCAAGCTTATTGATGGTGACTCCGGATTTAGTGGGATTAAGAATACATAGTAACGTTGGACTTGGAATTTGATTTGTTAGGTTTATGGAGTTTATAAGGATCACGGATTTCAATCCTTAACTTTCCAGCTTTTAACTCCTTTCGCTTAGATTGGGTATCACGGCTGGTTAGCTTGCCAGCCTGTAAGCTTAAGGGTAGGAAAACAAAACTCTCTCTTCTTATTTATCTTTTCTTTCTTTATAATGAGAAGCGGAAAATTTAAGGGCTGGGAACTTTTTTGTATTTGTGAAGATGCGGGTTTCACTATAGCGTCTTGGGGATATATAAAGTTTGCCGTAGGCAAATTTGGACGTAGCCTGATAGTAGGAAGCCACATATTCCCCTGTTGTCCGGGTGTGTTAGCACTGAACGAAGTAGAGGGTTCAGAAGTCTACCAGACATTTTCATCGAACTTTACCTCTTGCGAGTGATGTAAATATGCCACCGTAACATAGAACAGCAAAGATAACGAATGCTGTTTTCATGCTGGTTAAGAAAAGAGAATAGTGTTCAGGCGTAATCTGGACCTTCCCGATGTATATTGCAAATATCAACATTGCGATACCCATGCTAAGCATCTGTCCGGTCAATCGCATTGTTCCAAGCGTTGCTGAGGATACTCCGTAAAATCTCCTTTCAACAGAACTCATAACTGCATTTGTGTTGGGAGAGGAGAAGAGGGCAAGGCTAAAACCAAGGAGAATTAAACTGGCTACGACAAATTCCAAGGTTGTTTCCTTGTTCAAAAAAGTAAAAAGCAAAAGACTTATGACTGTCAATACCATACCGGCTGAGGTGATTATTCCCGGCTCAACTCTATCAGAAAGCCTGCCTGCAAACGGTGAAAAAATGGTCATCACAATGGGTTGGGTTACTAAAATTAGGCCTGCGTTTTGAGGACTGAGCGATTTTACATACTGCAGGTAAAGGCTTAAAAGAAAACTTATAGCAAAAGTTGCACTATAAATGATTAACGCTGCCAGATTAGAGAAAGCAAATGTCCTGTTATTTCTGAAAAGATTTATGTTCAAAACAGGGTTATCTACCTTTATCTCACACCTAACGAATAACAAAATCCCAAAAACACCTGCTAATACCAACCAT
>QNCQ01000266.1 GCA_003645825.1 Fidelibacterota bacterium | reverse complement strand
CGGGAGTTTTTTATTTTTTCAATGAAGCTTTCCTTTAGCTGTTCGGGAAAAATGAGAGATGTAAAGAAGTGTACTTTGCTACATTTCATCAGAAAGCCGGTTTCTATCCTTTTTCTTAAGGGGATCATTATTCTTGAGAAAGTGAAAAATCTGAAACTTTTTCTTAAGAAGGGCAGTAGCCTAAAATCATTTCTATATCTTAGTTCATTCTGTATGCTTTTCAGGATTTGAGAAATGAAGCCGATTATGTAGTCGTTATGGTTGAAAGGAATTATTATTTTACTGGAGCGAGGCCTAAGGGTAATCTTGATTCTCATACCAATTATATTTTACAACAAAAATTCTTTTATGTAAATAAATTCTACCAGGTAATGTTTTCAGGCGAAGGGTCTATTTACGTGTTATGATAGAGTTTATTTTCTCTTTCATTCTTTTTGTGTGTCCACCATACCAGTAGATCCTGTGACATTTTGGGCAAATGTAAAATTCACTGTAAAGTTTGATGGTCATTTCTGGCAGTTGTTCTTTTATTTCCTCTTTGTCAACAGGTTTGACAGGTTCATTGCATAGAAGACACAAGGAGAACATTTTTTCCTCTCTTAGCTCCAGATTGAATTTTGAGAAAATTTCTCTGAATTGCTGGGAGAAGTTATCGGATTGGATTATATGAAGTTTTTCCTGCGGGAGGAGTTTGTTATATTTTTTACTTCGTGTTAAAAATATTCTTGATTCATTTTCTGTCAACCTTTTGATTTCCTGAAGTTTTCGTGGGGGTGGGTAAATGCAGTTATATCCTGTAGCTCTTAAGTATTTAGCCAGTTTTGCAAGCATGTTATCAGCGATAAACTTCATGTTGACCACTAAGAGATTAACCAGATTTTCTTTTGGGGGTGGGAAAGCCAGTCTGCTCCGTTTTCCGTAACGACAACCATTTCTTCTATTGTAACCGTACCTTTTCCTTCGACCTTTAAGCGAGGTTCAATTGTGAAAACTGCCCCTGGTTCTAATTTTTTGAAAGGCCTTTTCCCATATTTTTCCCATGCAGGACCTAAGAGAGCAGTTCCATCGTGTGCAAATCTTCCGACTCCATGTCCCAGGGCGTGAGGGAATTCTTCGTACCCATTGTCTTTTAAAATTTTTCTGGCGATCTGATCTATTTCCACACCTTTTACTCCGGGTTTCATGGCATTTTTGCATTCTTCGATTACCGTAACTATTGTATCAAATCCTTTCCTGACATCCTCTGGGATTTCTGTTTCCCCTTCGTTGAGTATGTAAAAGGTTCTCTGTAAATCTGAGCAGTATCCGTTGATTTTAAGACCAAAGTCCATATTCAATATATGCCCTCTCTCTACTTTTCTGTCTGTAGGACCATAGTGTGCTTCTGCAGTTTCTGGACCTGTGAAAACTGAAGGGCATATTCTTTCGTCCCAGGCAAATCCGAAACCCCTATCGTGTGCTTTTTTCTTCATAAAGCTGGCAATTTCCTTTTCTGTTATCCCCGGCCTTATGAAATCTCTGACTTCACTATAAATTTTTTCGGTTTCTTTTATGGCATTTTTAATGAGTTCTATTTCTATTGGAGATTTTCTTTCCCTGAGTGCTGAGGTGAGTGTCTCTGCTGAGATTATAGCATCTTTCATTCCTATTTCTTCAAGGTATTTTTGTAGTTTTAAGAATAAGCCATGGGTGATACCATCACATATTTCGCTATCTTCCGAAAAGTTTACAGCTATAGAGCCCGGTTTTTCCTCTTTTAAAACCTTCTGCAGATCATCTTTTATGCTTTGGACATATCCTATTATTTCATTATAGGCTCCGGTGTCTTCTACAGATTTTTTATCATATTCACCGATGATGACCACATCCCTGCCGGATTTAAAAAGTAGAATAGCTGTTTGCCAGGTAACATCTCCCGGAAGGAAGTAGGGTAAGATGGGGTCTCCATTGAGTGCGGATTCCCTTGTGAATATTATCCAGCAATCGATATTAAATTCTTCTAACAAGGTTTTCGCTTGAGTTACTTTTTCTTTGATAAGCATTTTCCCCTCTCTTTTTTCAATCTGTAAACCTATTTAATTTCGAATTTCCTGGTAAAATTGCAAGAGTATCTTGACTTGCTGCCATACGGGTAATATTTGACAATAATGCTTAAATTAATAATGCAGAATGAAGATGTAGAGAGAAATATGGGGGTAGGTAATGATTAAAACAGGAAATTATGAGATTTTTATTCTTGAGTCGGGACGTTTTGCTCTGGATGGTGGAGCTGTTTTTGGGCTTATTCCAAAACCGTTGTGGAGTAAGCTAGTTCAATCTGATGAGAGGAACCGTATCACAATGAATCTTACTACTCCTCTTGTCATCGGCAGGAATAGGAAAATTCTGATTGACACAGGGGTTGGAAGCAAGCTTGAGGAGAAACTGAGAAAAATTTACAAAATCGATTTTAATTTTGATGTCAGGAAGGCACTCAAAGATGTAGGCATAGAGCCGGAGGAGATAACAGATGTTGTTGTTACGCATCTTCATTTTGATCATGTGGGTGGGTGCCTTGAGGTTGAAGGTGGTCAGTTCCGTCCTGTTTTCCCCCGTGCGAGATATTTTATTCAGAGAAAACAGTTAGAGTGGGCAAAGTCACCTACTGAACTGGATAGGGCAAGCTTTATAAGGGAGAATTTTATGCCCCTAATCGATTTGGGTGTGGCTGAAGTTGTGGATGGTGAATTTCAGCTTTATGATGGTATAAAAGTTTTTGTTACCAATGGACATACTCCCGGTCAGCAGCATGTACTGGTTGAAGATAGCATCAACCCTGTGTTTTTTGTTGCGGATCTAATTCCCATGTCGTATCATATTCCGACGACGTGGATAACAGCTTTTGATCTTTTTCCTGTAGAGCTTGTAAAGGAGAAGAAAAGATTTTTGACCGCAGCTTACAAAAATAACTGGATTCTTGTGTTCCCTCATGACCCGGATGTGAGAGCAGTCAGGATTGGACCCGGGCAAAAATATTTTGAGGTCAAAGAGGTTATTGAATAAAGGGCGTTGAAATGGGAGCTGAGAAAATAACCAATGAGCAGATTGCGGAAATTTTCAAAGAACTTGGAGCTATTCTTGAGTTAAAGGGGGAAAATCCATTTAAGGCAAGAGCGTATTATAATGCGGCAAGGATTATCGAGAAATTGCCTGCTCCAATGGAAGAAATGATTAACTCGGGAGAAATTGCCAGGATAAAAGGAATAGGTGAAGCTGTAATAAAAAAGAGTAAGGTACTGATTGAGACGGGACAGCTTCCCTATTACGAAAAACTGAAGTCTAGCATACCTCCGGGGTTACTTGAAATGCTAAAGATTCCCGGTCTGGGACCACGTAAAGTCAGAAAATTGTGGCAGGAGCTTGGGATCACTAATATTGGGGAACTTGAGTATGCATGCGATGTT
>QNCQ01000265.1 GCA_003645825.1 Fidelibacterota bacterium | reverse complement strand
GTATACCTCATTGCAGCAGGGCTGTCACCATCAACAGAACCGAAATTACCTTGCCCATCGATTAAAGGATACCTCATTGTGAAATCTTGAGCCATTCTCACAAGAGCATCATAGACTGCGGAATCCCCATGGGGATGGTACTTACCAAGAACTTCCCCAACTATCCTTGCACATTTTCTCGTAGCTCTATTATAGGTAAGTCCAAGCTCCGACATACCGTAGAGAATTCTTCGCTGCACAGGCTTCAGACCATCTCGAACATCCGGCAGGGCTCTTGCCACTATCACGGACATTGAATAATCCAGATAAGAGCCCTTCATTTCATCTTCAATACTGACCGGAATGATTTTCTCTCGCTGAAAATCAAAATTTACTTTGTTATTCATAGCTTACACATCCAAATTTCTTACAAATTTTGCATTCCTCTGAATAAAGTTGCGGCGGGGCTCAACATTCTCTCCCATCAGGATGGAAAAAATTCTGTCCGCTGCCACCGCATCATCCACACTAACCTGCAAAAGGGTCCTGGTCTCAGGATTCATCGTTGTCTCCCAGAGTTGCTCCGGGTTCATCACTCCAAGAACTTTGTACCTTCGTACAGAGAGTTTCTTGTTACCATCCTTGCCTATTCTCTTAATAATGGCATCCCTCTCGTCATCATCATAAGCGTAAAAAACCTCTTTCCCAGATGCAATCCTGTAAAGAGGAGGCTGAGCTATGTAAATATGTCCATTTTCCACCAGTTCGGGCATATATCTGTAAAAGAAAGTCAAAAGGAGTGTTCGTATATGACTCCCGTCAACATCCGCATCTGTCATAATTATAATCTTGTTATATCTTAACTTCTCTATGTTGAAATCCTCCTCTCCCACCCCGGTACCGATCGCTGTGATGATAGTCCGTATTTCGCTATTGCTCAACACCTTATCTATACGAGATTTTTCCACATTGATTATCTTTCCTCTGAGGGGCAAAATAGCCTGATACCGTCTATCACGTGCCTGCTTGGCACTCCCACCAGCAGAATCACCCTCTACCAGGTACAATTCACACAACTCCGGTTCTCTCGAGGAACAGTCTGCCAGCTTCCCCGGTAAACCTCCACTTTCCAGTGCAGATTTTCTTCTTGCAAGCTCCCTGGCTTTCCTTGCCGCCTCTCTTGATCTCGCCGCACTGAGGCACTTTTCTACTATTTTCCTTGCGTCCGAAGGGTTCTTTTCCAGGTACTCAGAAAGCGCCTCCGAAACTACCGAATCAACAATGCCCTTTATCTCGGAGTTACCAAGCTTTGTCTTCGTCTGTCCTTCAAACTGCGGCTCTGTAACTTTTATACTAAGAACTGCTGTCAACCCCTCCCGCACATCTTCACCAGTAAAAGTGAAATTTTCCTTCTTAAAAAGTTTATATTTCTGGGCATAATTGTTCAGTGTCCGCGTAAGAGCTGCCTTAAAACCAACAAGATGAGTTCCTCCCTCGATAGTATTAATGTTATTCACAAAGGTGAGAATATTTTCCGTATAGGAGTTATTGTACTGCATTGCAAGCTCTATGGGAACACCATTTTGTTCCTTCTCAATCACAATGGGTCTGGAAATTATGGCTACCCTGGACTCATCAAGATATTTGACAAACTCTTTTAGGCCACCTTTGTAATGAAAAATTTCTTCCAGGCCTGTTCTCTCATCTACAAACTTTATTTCGAGCCCTTTATTCAAAAAAGCCAGCTCTCTCAGGCGTTCAATGATAATGTCACTATCAAATTTAATTTTCTTGAATATCTGGGAATCAGGTTTGAACTGCACGAAAGTGCCATGCCGCCTCGTTTTTCCAATAACTTTGAGCTCACTCTGCGGGAAGCCTCTCCTGTACTCCTGAAAGAAAACTTTCCCATCTCTATAAACCTCTACTTTCATCCACTCAGAAAGAGCATTTACGACAGATACACCAACTCCATGCAGCCCACCTGAAATTTTATAAACGCCCTTTTCAAATTTACTGCCCGCATGGAGTGTTGTCATCACAACTTCAACTCCAGGCTTTCCCACATCAGAATGAATGTCCGTTGGAATTCCCCTCCCATTATCAACGACAGTTACAAACTCTCCCTCGTGGATGCGGACTTCTATGGACGTACAGTATCCTGCCATTGCCTCATCAACAGAATTGTCAACTACTTCAAATACCAGATGATGTAAACCTCGCTTGCCCACATCCCCGATATACATTGCGGGTCTTTTCCGAACAGCCTCAAGACCCTTGAGCACCGTGATTGTCTTCGAGCTATATTCCGACACCTCTTTAAACTTTACTCCACTCACTTGAAAATAATCTCCTTTATTTCTGCTCCACTGACAATTTCTCTTATTCTTCTTAAGATTCTTTCCTTTTCAAGACAAAGTTCATTTCTCCATATGGGGGAGTCAACCTCAACGTATAATTTACCAAAGTCAATTCGGATCGGTCTGGTGTGATTTGCAACTTCACTCCCCACTATTTTCTCCCAGTTGGCCAACACATAATGATTTTTCACGATACCAGCATATCCATAGTTGTCCAGAAACTTTTCTATGACTTCTCCAAGACTTTTCATACGGTTACCTACGCCACATCAAGCTCAATAGCCTCTACTGTCACGTCCTTAGAAAAGTATGCCAGCACCCCTTTATCCGTTGTCGTCAAAATAATCTGACATCCCGAAACAAGCTTACAACACAAGTTTTGCCTATGATTTTCGTCAAGATAGGCAAAAACATCATCAAAAAGTAGAATGGGCCTCTCCTTGAGTCGATTATAGACAAACTCTGCCTCCGCCAGTTTTATAGCTACGAGAGCTATCTTTTGCTCACCCTGAGAACCTATATCCCTGATATCCTTACCGTCAAAAATGATGCTTAGCCTTTCTAGATGAGGACCCGAGGTCGTCCTCGCAATAGCAACATCTCTTGGAAAATTTTCCAGAAGTTTCTTCTTCAGAACATCCTTATAATCTTCTTCAAGAGATTCTCTATCCAGCCTCATATCGTAAATTCTAACTCTCCCTGAAAGCTCCTCCATCTCTTTCCTAACAATACCTCTGAACTCCCTCAGAAAGTTCCGCCTCGCCGTATATATATATATAGCGCAATCCACCAGTCTTTCATCTATAGCTTCCATAAGCACGTCGTAATCAAAAAAAGCTTTCCTCTGATAGTCCTTTAATAGTTCATTTCTCTCACGTAGAATATTTCTATAGTCAATGAGCTTCTTCAAATATTCTCTATCCGTCAAAGAAATCACCCTGTCTAAAAATTTCCTCCTCAAGAGAGGACCACTCGAAGAAATATTCTCATATTCGGGTGAAAGAATCACAATAGGAATCTTCCCTATTATCTCCGTTAGCTTTTCAAGTTTCTCGCCATTGACAAAAGCCTTCTTACCAACATCTTTCTGGTAGTTAAAATTTACCAATAATTTTTGTTTTTTC
>QNCQ01000264.1 GCA_003645825.1 Fidelibacterota bacterium | reverse complement strand
TTGACGAGAGAGATGGTAATTGAATGCTATCGCGCCGGGGCTATTGGTGATATATTGATGACAACCCCGGCAGTAAGGGCGCTTAAGAAAAAGTATCAAAATTCTTATATCAGATATGTTACTGTGACCCCGGATCTTATATTAAATAATCCTTATGTGGATGAAGTTTCTCCTGTTGGCTATGGTGCAGATTTAAAAATATATTTTGAGTATCCCGTTGGTAAAGGTTATCCGAATAAACCCTTAGAGAAGCATATAGCGGAAGAGTTTGCTGAATGTGCCGGAGTTGAGTTAGATACTGTAAGAGGGGATCTGATATTGTGTGATCATGAAATGAAATTTGCTGAGAATGCTGTTAAGAAATTGAAAAAGCTGGTAATTGCGACAATTCATATTACAGCCGGTTGGTCTCCCTACAAGCAATGGGATGTCAAGCTCTGGCAAAAAGTTGTTGACCACTTTAGAGGGAAGATAGTTTTTGTTCAGATTGGTGCTAAGGGAGAGCCAGTGTTAAAGAATGTGCTTTCATTTGTGGGAATGCTTAATGTGAGACTTGCAGCGAGTATGATATACGCGAGTGATATCTTTGTTGGAATTGATAGTTTTCCTAACCATGTAGCAGCTGCGTTTCAGAAGCCTGCGGTGGTTCTATTTGGTAGCACAAGTCCTATAGGTTCGGGATATAGTACAGCAATTAATTTGTGGAAGGGGTACGATTGTTCCCCTTGCTATCGGGAATATAACCAGATATCGCTTCATCCAAAATCTCCCTGTCCGTATGAAATAAAATGTATGAAAAACATTAAATTAGATGAGGTTATCTATAGCATAGAAAAAATTTTGAGGAAAGTGAGAAAATGAGTTTTTTTGAGAAGCAAGCGGTTAAAACTTTTTCTCCGGGAGAGATAATTTGCAGAGAAGGAGATCCCGGAGAGTCTATGTTTGTGATAAAGTCTGGCAGGGTGGAGGTCTATAATACCGTAGACAAAAGAAAAATAACGCTAGCGAAACTTAGCCCTGGTGAGATTTTTGGGGAGATGTCCATAATAGATGGTAGACCAAGGTCTGCAACAGTTAGAGCTTTGACAGAGGTAAGTTGTGTTGAGATAACCAGACCTATTTTTGATAGGATAATAAACGAATATCCTAATTGGTTTCAGGTCTTTTTAAGAATGCTGGTCGAAAGATTAAGAGAGGCTGACAAAAGGCAAAAGGTTATTGACAACAAGGAAATTGCCAAGCAGATAGTTTATCTGACCAGTCTGATGTTGAATAAGGAGGAGAGAAAACCCGGTCATTTTTATTACAGACCATGGCAGGAACTTGTTGAGGACATATCCTTTTTGCTGGATGTTCCTCCGGCTCAGGTGAGCAAAGTACTGACGAAGTTGACTTTTACTCCTTTAGCGAGATCAGAGTTTAACTATAAGGATGGTAAAGTATTTATTGTTGAAGATGTAGATAGGTTTTTTAAGTTTTCCGGGTTCTGCAAGGAAAAATATCTCAAGAATGTAGGTAAGGACATAGTTGAGGAGTATGTTGTCAGATCAGAAAAAGAGGTAAGGTTACTGAAGTTGATAGATAAGGTTTTATCAGAACAGGCAAAAGCGAATGATATAGAGGTAGATTATCTCAACAGCAGGTGTCTGGAGGAGTATAAAGAAGACTTGAGCAGTTATGATAGGGAGCTCAAAAAGCTGGCGGAGTCGGGGATAATCAAGAGGGCTGTCAATAACAAGGGAATTAGGTATATAAAGGTTGATAGAGGGTTGTTTAACATTAGGATTGGTAAATATAAAGATATGGAACTTTTTGAGAACATTGAGGAAAGGCTTGGCAGCTAAGATTCCTTTGATGCTTTCTGCCTGTTTGATAGTAAAGAATTCAGAGAAATTTTTGCGGCGTTGTCTCGAATCTATTTGTGAGCACGTAGATCAGATTGTAGTTGTCGATACCGGCTCGACTGATAACTCGATTGACATAGCAAAGAGTTTTGGGGCAGAGGTTTATAGTTTTAAATGGTGTGATGATTTTTCTGCGGCGAGAAATAAGTCATTAGAGTATGCTGCAGGAGAATGGATCCTGCAGGTAGATTCTGATCATGTACTGGAAGTTAAGAAAGGTTTTGATCTCAGGAGGGCTCTTGGTGGGGCAAGGCAGATAGGCTTTTTCATAAAAGAGGTTTCCATTTTGAAGAATGGGGGAAAACAATTATTAGATAGGATGTTGCTTTTTAGGAGAGTCCCAGGTTTAAAGTATGAAGGTGTTCTTCATGAGCATCCGATGGCTTCTCTGATTAGCTATGCGAAGAATAAAGGGATAGAAGAGCCATTCTCAACATTGGATTCTGTGCGAGTGTTGCATTATGGTTATTTTGACATTGAGCAAAAATTGAAGCGGAATATAAGAATTCTAGAGAGAGGAATTGCTAAGGAGCCAATGAATTGGCATTATAGGTATAAGCTTTTACTGTCCTATGAATCCGCGGGGGAGAAAGGGAAATTTGATAGCCTGCTCAAAGAAACATTCTCACTGATGGAGAGGAATGGTCATCGCGGGATCAGCCTGGCTATGGTGGGGATAGCCGGGATAGTTGGGAAGTGGATGCTTAAGGTAGGATATCCTGAAGGTGATGCGATAGAGTTTCTGGAGAGGTATTATAGGGCGACGAGAGGAAAGGATTTGAGGATAGCTCTTCCACTGGCGGAGTTTTACTATATAAAGGGTGATTACAAAAGGACGTTTGACATCTTAAGTCTTATTCTTAAGGAGGGCTATGGTCCAGGATTTATTCCTTTGACTGAGGTGGAAAAGAGCAGAGCCTTTAGATTGTTTTCAAAGGCAGTGGAAAAGTTGTTTAGTGAGGATGATAGAAAGCGAATTCTTAAAGCCATAGGGATGTTGTGATGGGGTTATCGAAGACGCTCCCGAAGCTTTCTTTGTGTATGATTGTTAAAGATGAGGAAAGTGTTATAGAAGATTGTCTAAAAAGTGTTAAGGGGGTCGTTGATCAAATAGTTGTTGTTGACACTGGATCAAGGGATAGTACAGTTGAGATATGCAAGAGGTATGGTGCAGAAGTTTACTATTATCGGTGGAGGGATGACTTTTCTGCGGCAAGAAATGAGTCGATTAAGTATGCCAGGGGGGACTGGATCCTGTGGATGGATGCGGATGAGAGACTCGATCCAGGAAGTGTGGAAAAGCTTAAGAGATTGTTGACTTTTGAGAGAAAACCTATGGCATATAAAGTGCTTATAAAAAATATCAAACCTGATGGAAGTTACTATTTTTCTGATGCTCATAGGCTTTTTAGAAATGGGGTAGGTATTTTCTTTACTGGCATTATACATGAGCAGGTTGCGCCAAGCGTTCTTTCTCTTGGGGGGGAGATAAGGGACACAGATATCGTTATAAGTCATATGGGCTACTCGTATACCGGGAGCAAGGAAAGAAGGAAGAAAGAGAGGAATAGAAAACT
>QNCQ01000263.1 GCA_003645825.1 Fidelibacterota bacterium | reverse complement strand
CACAGGGACATGCCCGTCCTCTGCTTGCTATAGATGACGAGAGAACCCAGTTAAAGCTCTGGGAAAAAATAAAAAAAGAAAACTTAAGCGTCAGGCAGGTAGAGAAACTGATAAAGAAACTTTTAACGAAACAGGAAACAGAAAAAAAAGAAGAAAAGAAAGAAGAATCCCCCTTTAACAGAAGTATAGAAAATACACTTATGCACTTTTTTGGGAGCAAGGTCAAAATAAAGGGAAGCGAAGAAAAGGGCAAAATAGAAATAGAATACTATTCCCAGGAAGACCTGAACAGAATTCTGGAGCTGGTCTCCGGATTTGAAGGGGCAGAAGATTGAAAAAGAAACATTACATAATTCAAATAATAACAACAGAGAAAAAACTGCCTTTTACCCTTAGGCTCAACGCAACGCTCCTCCGGTTTGTTGGGCTGGCACTGATAATGCTTATAGTTGGAATAGTCACTTTTAGCTACATCTACATCCCCAGAGCCCTCGACTACAATAGATTAAAAGAAGAAAATGATCGGTTGATTAAAGATCGACTGGAATTAGCAAAAATACTTGCGGACTACAATAGGATCCGCCAGATGGATCATTATATAAGAAGGGTTCTGGGAACTGACCTTGCTCTTTCCCCCATTGATTCAATTCCTTTTGATTCCCTTTATTCTCAAAACAATTTTGCACCGGAAGCAAATACAATAGAGATAAGCTTCCTTGATAATATGCCTATAACCCCTCCAGTAGATGGAGGTTACATAACGCAGGGATTCATTACTGACAATCTTTTCGAAGAAGACAACCACTACGGGATTGACATTGCTGCCCCCGAGGGTACACCTGTAAAAGCTTCCGCATCCGGGGTTGTCATCTTTTCAAATTGGTCCTACCACTACGGAAACCTCATTATTATCTATCATCAGGGCGGATATTTCACCATATATGGACACAATCAAAGGAATATAGTAAAAGAACACCAGCATGTTCAGAGAGGTGAGGTAATAGCCTTCGTCGGGAATACCGGAGAAAGCGAGGGTCCTCACCTCCACTTTGAAATATGGAAGGATGGAGTACCACTTGATCCTCAAAAAATTATTTATGCATATAGAGACAAAAATATTTCATTTAGCAGTATGGAGGGACAGTGATAAAAGGCAAAGAAACAGCTGTCAGCACGATAATTGGAGAGGGAACAACCCTTGAAGGCAACATCAACATGGATGGAAACATTATCATCTACGGCAACATTATAGGCGATATTGAAACAAAAGGCACTATAACAGTTGCAGCAGGAGCAAAAATTAAAGGAAAGCTAATAGGGACTGACATTCTGATAAGCGGCAATGTGGAAGGGAATATCTACGCTGTAGGAAAGGTTGCTCTGAGCAACAGGGCTAATCTGTATGGTGACGTCACAGCAAAATCTATCGCTATTGAAGAGGGAGCTAAATTTGAAGGCAGATGTGATATGAAAGGTTACAAATTCCCTAAAGAGGCAACAAATCTTGAGAAAAAATGACAAAAATCCTGAGCAATCTTCTTTCATGAGCTATTTAGGGCTTGGACTTAATATTGCCATCACGATTCTGATCTTCGTAATGATAGGATATTTCGTTGACAAGAAATTTTCCACAATCCCGATCTTCACAATCACTGGTAGCGTTGCAGGATTTCTAACTGGAATGTCAACCCTTTACAAAACAATAAAGCAGGTTTCCCATAGGAAACCATTAAAACAGTAAAAATTGATAATTTTTGCCAAGTACATACTAATATTTTATACCCTAAAAATCCTATTCACAGTAATACACGAAGCCGAGTCACGCGCCGAACTGTTCGTTGTAAAGCTCCTTCTTACCCCCCTTTTCCTGGTAAGTTTTTACATCATTTATAGATCAAAGGGCAAAAATTTAATTATTTTTATGATTCAGTACTTCAGCGTTAGCATTATTAGGATGGCCATTGTAGTTTGTTTTATTGTATTGATATTTTACAACTCAAATCTTAACTTCAATGCAATTTTGGCAGGTGTTATTTCCATTTACACGTATCTTCTCAGTTTGGAGGTAGTTTATGTTTTCAAAGAAAAGGAGGTAACCGGGATTGGAAAAAGCTGGAAACGGTATTCTTGAACATGTAAAAGATTCCCACTACTACGATATTTTTGGATATCATCTAAAATTACCAGAGATACCTCCTGTTAAAGTTCTAGGAATAACTTTTGATTTCTCCATTACCAGAATGGTGGTTCTTCTATGGATCGCAGCGCTGATAATTTCCCTCTGCTTTCTCTTCTCATTTAGAAAGAGGAAATTGATACCATCGAAACTTGGTATATTGCTTGAGTATGTTATTCTCTACATACGCGACAACATCGCCTATCCTATCCTTGGGAGAAAGCTGGGGGATAAATATTTCCCCCTGATTTCAACCCTTTTCCTGTTTATTCTCGTATGTAACCTTCTGGGGCTTGTTCCTCTTCTCGGAAGTCCTACATCAAACTTAAGCGTCACTTCCGGACTCGCAATAATTGTATTCGTAATCATCGTGCTAGAAGGCATAAAGCAACATGGACTACTGGGATACTTTAAAAGTTTCATCCCCGGTGGTATCCCCGCCTGGCTAATCCCGGTAATGCTTCCACTTGAAGTCCTGGGGCTTTTCATTCGAATAATTGTTCTTGCCGTCCGTCTCTTTGCCAACATGGTCTCCGGGCATATCAATATTGTAGTTCTTTTCTTCCTTATCATCTTTTTAAAAACATATTTAATCAGTCCCTTTTCTTTTGGTATAGCACTGTTTGTATCCCTTCTCGAAATCCTGGTAGCATTCATTCAAGCTTATATTTTTACCATGTTAAGCGCAATATTTATTAGCATGAGTGTAAAATCTCATTAGAAGGAGGTAAAAAATGGGAGCTTACATAGCGTATTTAGGTGCTGCGATTGGAGTCGGGATAATAATACTCGGCGCAGGCATCGGAATAGGTCTCATCGGTAGAGGAGCAGTAGAAAGTATTGCCCGACAGCCAGAAGCTCTCGACGGTATACGTACCACAATGATCCTTGCCGCTGCTCTGATAGAGGGCTTGGCGTTTTTAGGTATAATCACATGCCTCCTAATCGTGCTCCTCAAATAGGAGGTAACAAAGCATGCTGGAAATCAACCCTGGGCTTACCATCTGGACAATTGTCATTTTTCTTACTCTTTTAGCCATTCTAAAAAAATATGCTTTCAGGCCTATATCGGATCTGGTACAGAAGCAGGAAGATACTATTCGGGGTGCTATAGAAAGAGCAACAAAGTTGAACATGGAAGCAGAAACAAGGAAAAAAGAAGCAGAAAAACTAATCGATGATGCAAAGAAAGAGGCTAGAAAGATCCTGGAACAGGCAACAATAAACGCAGAAAAAATGAAAGAGGAAATAATTCAGGAAGCAAGAAAAGAAGCCAATCTGATAATAGAAAACACTAAAAAAGAAGTAGCCAT
>QNCQ01000262.1 GCA_003645825.1 Fidelibacterota bacterium | reverse complement strand
TAATTAAAAATTGCCTTTTTTGATATATTCAAAATTTCCGAAATAGACATGGCGACCTCATATCTGATAATCTAACATTTTGTTATTCTCACCTGGTGAGAAAGTATGTCCTTTGGCATTATATATCTTCACATTTTCCACATCGGCCCCCACGATCAATTGCGTCATATTTCTGACAAAATCTATTGAAAAACTCAAAAGATACTCATTCTCCCTGTTTAATCTCGATATCTGCTCTAAGTTCGACATCAATTTGTATCTCACTCTCTGAAGCAAATTTTTATAATTCTCAGGAGCTATCTCAATGAGCTCGCTTAACCTGACCCCTGCTTTCCTATTCCTCCTATTCGAAAGGAGCAATCCAAGACTATTTCTTTCTTTAACAATATTTTCAATCCTTTTTGCAAGAGTTTGCTCATCAACCACAAGCTGCCGCAAGGACTCGACATCTCCTTTAATAATAGCCTCCTGCTTCTTGCTTAAGATCATCACCAGGGTCTCATAACCCTTGATCTCTTCCTCAAGTATCCTGAGCAGCTTTTCATACTCGTTATTCGCGCTCATCTATATCTCCCGGAACAACAATTCCCTTCATAAGCTCAATACTCTTCAAATATTCCTCACCCGGTAAACTATTTATATTTATCGCTTCCTCATTGAACTCATCCCTGCTTTTTAGCGACTTATAGATTATGTCAGCCAACCCAATACCCCCTTTTTCTGCAATAGCCTTGCCCATTGTACTACTGAACAGCATGTTAACAAGATTGTTCTTTTTACCGCCTATGCTTCCACTGGGAAGACTCTTCTCCATAGCCTTTATGACCTGAGCAATAAATATCGCCTCAATTTCCTTCGCCGCTTTTCTTAACTTTATATCTCTGACCGTTGCTGAAATCTCCGGACTGTTTTTAATTATCTTCGAATTTATGTCCATCTCTCACCTACATAATTATCAATCTCGCATTCAGAGCCCCAGCCTCTTTAATCGCCTGAAATATAGCTATTATGTCTCGCGGCTTAAGCCCGAGCTCATTAAGAGCCTGAGCCAGATCAGAAACCGTAGCCGTCTCCTTCACCACAGCCGTTTTCGCTTCCGCTTCCTGAACCGTGGTTTCTGTAATATAGCTGACAACCGTACGACCGGCAGAGCTAAAAGGAGCACTCGGCTGTGAGATTACCGGTCTCCTCCTGATGTGAATTGTCAACGTACCATGAGAAATCATAACCTCACTTAACTTGACATTTCCACCGGCAACAATAGTACCTGTTCTCTCGTTGATAACTACTCTCGCTTCCACATCAGGTCTGACACGCAGGGTTTCTATGCTCGCTATGAAAAACACTCCATCCTCTATGGTCTTAACAAACTCAGGAAATCTAACTTCTATCACACTCGCATTAATTGGCTTCGCAAGTCCCACGCCCGTTGAGTCAAGACCATAAGCCTTGTTGATCGCTTCAGCCACCCTTGTAGCCGTTACAAAATCCGGTTCATTCAATATCAGCCTTAAGGGAGTCGAAATATCAAAATTCTCACCGGGAGGTACCTTTTCCAGTACTCCACCGTTCGGAACTCTCCCCACCAGCGCGTGGTTCTTCCTCACTTTCTCACCCGCCGTAGTTTCAATATTATACCCGCCTATCGAAACAGGGCCCTGAGCAACTCCATAACATGTCCCATCTGCCGATGTAAGAGGAGTCAATAAAAGAGTACCCCCTTCAAGACTGGTAGCATCTCCAAGGGATGAAACTGTCACATCAAACCTTGTTCCAACCCTACCAAAAGCGGGAGTTCTGGCAGTAACCATTACCGCCGCAACATTGCGGGTCCTTATCTGATCCTTGGGGACAGTAATACCGAAACGTTCAAGCATATTGCTTATGCTCTGTACCGTAAATATGGCCCCTCTGCGCGAAGTTGGCCTATCCCCTGTCCCATCAAGACCTACCACCAGTCCATAACCAACCAAAAGCTCCTGCTTGACGTTCTCTATTCTGGAAATGTCTTTAACCCGAACCCCAGCTGCCACAAGCTGCTCCACATAAAAAACAACAAAAACTGTTAGCAAAAACAGATATCTTCTCATCAGCTTAAACCCAAAACGCTTATTACAATTAAACCTATTCCCAAACCCCATGTTATCAACCGCTGAAATGTTCCGGGTTTGACCAATTTATTCTTTATCCCGGCCTTTCTATAAATTATCTTAGCATTGGCAATGTTATACGAATAGACTGTATTATTTTCCTGTATATCACGAGGCCTTATATAACCCTCTATTTTCATAATATTCCTCTCCCCATTAACCTCAACCAGCTTCTCCCCCTGTATCTTCAACATCCCATTCTTGCTTTTCTCCACAATGATAGCAGAAATTCGACCGGTAAGCTTCTCTTTTTGCTGAGTGCCCTCAGCTCCTGAATGGTCACTAGAAACTTTACTCGACGCCCCAAAAAGAGGAAGAAAATCCCAGAGATTCCCCTTAATTGACCCTTCAGCCCCAACGCTCGATGAGGAACTACTGGAAATCTTTGATTCTCTCGCAGCATTCGCAGATTCCATAACCAGTATTGTTACAACATCTCCGACATCATACCCCTTTATATCGGCATAAAGAGATATAGGCGATTTGAAATCTTGAGATAACCCTACGGATGCTAACAAGGTCATCAATAAAAATAATAACACAAAGAGGCTTCTCTTACTCATCATTCAATCACCTAGTTTAACTTAACCAGCACTGTTAAAGAATCTAAAACCGTCCCAACAAAAATTCTGTCTGCTGGCTCACAAACAACTCTTACACTCTCACCAACATACCCATCTTCCTTCACTTTTCCGTATGTGGCAATTTCAACATTGTTGGAAATAATTCTCACCTTTACCCTTTCCCCCCGCTTC
Source organism: Fidelibacterota bacterium (assembly GCA_003645825.1). Classification (GTDB taxonomy): domain Bacteria; phylum Fidelibacterota; class UBA2242; order UBA2242; family B5-G15; genus B5-G15. The sequence continues at coordinate 597 of QNCQ01000262.1, read as the reverse complement.
AGTAGCGGCCTTTTCTTTATCATATGAGGCCTCAAAACCTCCCCCGCCCGTATAAACCTCTTGGCTACATTTCCAGCAATACACGATGCATCTGCCGCTCTGAAAAAGTCCACAGCCCCTCTTGAAAACTTAACCCTCTTTACTTTCAAATCCCTTCTATTCAGAACGCTACCGCCTCTTATATCCTTTTCCGCAACTACAACGTCAAACCACCCACACACCTGAACGCTAATCGGCAATTTTTTTACTACTCTCTTACCCTCACAACGGAAAACAAGCCAGAGGGTATTATGTCCAAGTCTTGCCTTCCCACTCCCGAGCTCAACATCCCACTCCAGATCAGCAAGACTTTTGTCAATCTGTGGATAGCGAACAATTCTGACCTCCAGATCTCCAGGTTCAATGCCGTAAACGGCACTCAACTTTTTAACCACCTCGGAAAAAATTGCCCTTTCCAGCCCTGTACCACCCTCAGTAACCAGTACCAGAAATATCAATCCGATAAAAACTCTTTTAATCATTCTTTACCTTTTAAGAGCATTCGTCATTCTTAATATTTCGTCAGCGGTTCTTACAACCCTTGAATTAACCTCATAT
>QNCQ01000261.1 GCA_003645825.1 Fidelibacterota bacterium | reverse complement strand
GCGACTCAATACTGGTTACAAAAAGAGGGGAATCCGAGAAGGTAAAGCAGATTGTTGAACAACTTGAAAAAGCCGGTAAAGTGAAGTACCTGTGAAAATTTCCAAACTTGCAGCATACAAGAAAAAAGAGTTAAGATCACAACTAATTGAAGTTGTGGAGAAATTGGGCTATACTGTCATTGTAGATAAGGGCGATTTCTCAAATGGGTCGTGTAAGGTTTATGATGATAGGAGAGTGGTTATAAACAGGTTTCTGCCGGTTGATGTGCACATTGAGTTCTTACTGAACTTTCTGAAGAGTTGCGATCTTGAAGGAATTTATATCCTCCCATCCATCAGGAAACTAATAGAAGAGCACGATAGGTAATTAGATGGGAAATAAATATCAACTACCGGTAAAAAGCATACCTGGTCTTAAACTCTTGAAAGCAGGGAACCAAAAGATGAAACGAGGTTTAGTCCCTTGTATTATAACGCTCTTATTCGTGTATGCAAGATGTCAGACAACTGAACCCGATTATTCTGATTTACGTGAGAAGATGGTAAAGGAACAGATTATTGCCAGAGGGATAAAGGATAGGAAAGTGATTAAAGCAATGATGGAGGTACCCCGGCATCTTTTTGTCCCTGAGAAGTACAGAAAGGAGGCATATGGGGATTACCCTTTGCCAATAGGTTTTGGTCAGACTATCTCTCAGCCCTACGTTGTAGCCTTTATGACAGAAGCAGTAGAGTTGAAAAGTAATTACAAGGTGCTCGAGATAGGGACGGGTTCTGGCTATCAGGCTGCTGTACTTGCGGAGATTGTTGATTCAGTCTTTACGGTGGAGATAATTGGAGAACTTAGTAAGAGAGCCCGGAAGGTTATTGGTGAACTGGGGTATAAAAACGTCTTTTTCAGGGTTGGGAATGGCTGGTATGGCTGGAAGGAACACGCTCCTTACGATGCTATCATAGTTACCGCTGCCGCTGACAGTATACCTTCGGCCCTTGTTGAACAACTTAAGGATGGTGGTAAGATGATAGTTCCCATTGGTCCCCAATTCTCCCTGCAATTTCTTTACCTTATCGAGAAAAGGAAGGGGAAAATTAATACCAAGAGTTTGCTCCCTGTTAGATTTGTTCCTCTAAGACGACAATAACTTATGAGTAAAATACCTTTTATTCTTTTTCAGATGTTGTACCAAACGTTTAAAATGTGCTGTTCACGTGCGAGTAAGTAGCGCTTCTAATTTTTATTCAAATTCCTCCCAAAGTACTCTTTTTATATAGTAGCTTGGTTTTCGACCTTCAGGGATGTATACCACACACTTAAAGGGTAACACCTGTTCAGGTTCTATCGTACAGTCTGTTTCCACCCCTGTTTTGTAGATGAAGTGATTTCCCTCCACATATGTTGTGTCGCTGGCAATGAGTTTTGCTTTTTCATCATATACTTCGATTATGACTCGAGGGAAATCTGCTCTTCTCAGTCCTGTGTTCTTTATTCTTCCTTCGTATTCTATTCGATTCTCAAAAACTTTCTCTTCGATAGGGCCAAAGAAAACGAGCTTTGCTTCTTTGTAATTGATATCGGAGATATGGTCAATGTCTTTTTTTAGTATTTTGAGATAGCCCACGTCGGTCTGGATCATTACTTCATCCATGCTTTCTTTTACGAGCTTGCCTTTTACTATACTCCCATTCTTCAGTATTACCGTGTGAGTGTATTCCGGTAGGTTCAGTGTGCGCAGTACCTGTTGTTTTATCTGGTTTGGAGAAGTTCTTAGCTCCATTTCGTAAACTTTCTCTCTGAGTTCGGTCATTTCCTTTTTTAAGTCATCAATGGTTTTTTGAAGGATAAAAAACTGCTTTTCCACGGAGGTATCTTTTTCTTGAGCAGTGAGATTATATACAATTGTTAATGCAAGTAAAATTGTTATTGTTTTCTTCATCTTCTAATTCCCTGGAATATGGATTTTTGAGCTTTGAGCTCAGTTTCCCTCAATTTATCAAGAACTTCTTTGTCATTCAGTTCTCTTGCCATCTGGTAGATGGCATCGTAGAGAACATAGTTTCTGGCGTCTTCCAGGAGTGGGAGGAGTTTAAAGAAAACCTCTTTGTCTCTGAACTTGACCAGAGATAAGATTGCATTTTCTCTTATTTTGTAGGGGTATATTTCGCTTAGCGCAATATCTGTCAGGATAGGGACTAAAGCTGTGTCATTCACATCTTTAACTGCTTCCGTTAGTTTTTCAAGTAGGATGAGATGCTCTTCTTTATCGACTTTATATAGCTCTGAAAGTGCTGTAATCATTTTGTATGTTGGAACATCATCCATAGCTTGTAATGCGAAATCTTTAAATTTCAGCTGCGTTTCAGGATCCTGAAGCATATCTATGAAGGCTTCGGTAATAGTTGGGTCATCCTTTCGACTCAGGATTTCAATTGCCAGTGAGCGGGTGGAGAGATTGTTTTCCGGATTGCGGGCTATATCTATGAGGATAGGGATAACTCTATCATCACCCAGATTTCCAAGAAGTTTAGTCAGGGATTCCTGGTATTTGATGTAATCTTTTCTTTCGGATTCATACAGGTCGAGTAGCGATTCTACTTCTATTTCTGGCTGCATGCCAGATAGTTTTTTCATAACCTGTGTCCTGTATTCAACATACTTCCCTTGAGCAGTTACGAGTCCTTTTACAAGAGCTTCTACATTCCGGGGATCTTTGCCTTGGGAGAGTCTGTCTGCAGCCTGCAACAGCATTTCATAGCTAATTTCTAGTGCATCGGAGACAAAATCTCTGATGGCTTTTTCAGCATCGGGGTGTTTCGTTTCTGCAAGTACCTCAAGGGCCTTTAATCTGACTTCGTATGGCAAATTCTTATTTCTAAGGATGTAGATTAGTTCATTAATGGATCCCATCCTGCCTTTGTAATACTTCATTCTTAGCGCTTCAATATCTTTCTGAGTGATCGCTTGTTTGCCAGTAGAGCAGGATGCAAGAAATGCTACAGCTGTCAGAATCAAAAGACAGAAAAGGTATTTTTTCATGATTCCTCTTATCATTTTTGCTAAAAGATATTAGAGTATTTACTCTATTTTGTCAAGAAAAAAAGAAAGTCTGTAAACCGCTTACTTATTTTGTAGGTTGTAAGTTGATTGCTGGTTGTCTCTAATAAGCGAATTCCCACGAAAGAGCAACTCTGGCAAATACTAACATTAGCAACCTCTACCGCTAAGCTCACACTGATGGGTACGCCTTCATCACCAATAATGCACGTAACATCCTTAAACTTTTTTACCTGTTCTTCTCGTTTATCAAGTGGTTATGATAGCAGCTAACTCAACTCCCAAGGGGTAGCCTGCGCTTTGTAAAAATGGGAGCGACTCTTATTATGCGAGTATTTTCTAAAATTAAACCGAAGTTGATCGAGGATTCTGAAAAAATGCTTAGAAAAATAGCTTATTGAATAAAGAGATAGAAAAGATACGTAGTATTTCTCTTACTCCAGACATTTGAGGGTTTGATTC
>QNCQ01000260.1 GCA_003645825.1 Fidelibacterota bacterium | reverse complement strand
GATTTCAACAAATCAAAAATCTCGAACAATTCAACTATTAGACAGCTAAAAGGTTCCAAACGTTACAAAAATTTTTGCTGGATATGGGATTTTATATTATATTAGCATCGGCCAAAATTTAGGAAAGTGAGTAGGAAATGAGGAGAAATCAGAAAATACTGGTAGTTGATGATGATAGAGATTTGCTTTCGTTGTTAGAGGATTTTCTCTCACAAAGAGGGTTTAAGGTGGTAACTCTTGCTGAAGGGAGTAAAACTGTTGAAATAGGCGTCCAAGAACAGCCGGATCTGATACTGCTCGACATAAAAATGCCGGATGCGGATGGGATGGAAGTGCTAAGTGAACTCAAATCTAACTCTCTGACATCCTATATACCTGTTTTAATGCTCACAGCGGAGAGCACACCCGCTTCTCAGGTAAAAGGATTCCTCACTGGAGCCGATGACTACATCACAAAGCCTTTCGATATTAACGTTTTGTATGCCAGGATTCTTGCCTGCATGCGAAGGAGCTTGCCTACCACCAGAGCCAAAAAGGATCAGATAAATTTGCTTAGCTACCTTATAAGGCACTATCAAAAAAGAGGGTATAGAGTTTACACCAAATTGCTACCAGATTTTCCAGATCACCCTGATGGGTGGAAAGGTTTTATCCCTGATTTGATAATCGAAAAACCCCACAGAACAAGGTGTTTCTGTTTTGAAAACAGTCAAACAATAAGAGAGGAAGCTTTTCTGGATAGGCTAAAAGCGATGGCCACTATGAGCATCGAGAAGGGTGTCGAACCCACAGTGATAGTAAGAACAAAAGAGGCTAAGAAACTGGTAAAAGAAATCTGTAAAGAGTATGGATTCCCGATAAATGTTAAGTTTATAAGAAGAAGGCATCTTTGGAAGAGTATTTAAAAGGATAATTCTCGTTTTATTTACTTTTCTCTGTCCATATTTTTATCAGGTTCACTATTGTTTCAACAGCTTTTTCCATTGCCTGAAGGGAAATCCACTCTTGCTTACTATGAAAGTTGTGCCCTCCTGTAAATATGTTGGGTGTCAGAACCCCCATAAAGCAAAGTTTAGCACCATCCGTACCACCTCTTATAATCTGCAGTTTGGGTTCAAGGCCAGCCATCTTAACAGCCTCAAGTGCATATTCTACGACTCGGGGATCCTCCTCAAGTTTTATCTTCATGTTTTTGTACGACTCCTTTATTTCAAGCTCCACTTTACTCCCCGGGAATTTACTCTCAGCATCTTTTTTAATGTCATTTAGGATCTTTTCTTTTTCTTTCATACCGGATGTTTCAAAGTCTCGAATTAATACTTTTATCATGCACTTTTCAACTCCACCTTCAATCACATATGGATGAAGATACCCCTCTCTTTTCTCTGTGTTTTCCGGTGCGGGATACTTATCAATTTCCTGAACGATAAAAGAGGCTATCTTCACAGCATTCACCAACTTATTCTTAGCATAACCAGGGTGTACATTTATCCCATGGATTGTAAAAACCGCCCCGCTTGCATTAAATGTTTCATTTTCTATTTCCCCGATAGACTCTCCATCCACGGTATAGGCATACTTTACTCCAAATTTTTCCTTGTCAAAATATTTTGTTCCATTTCCAACTTCTTCATCAGGAGTAAATGCTATTCTTATATCTCCGTGTTTTATCTCAGGATGATTTAGAAGATACTCAATGGCGGTCATTATCTCCGCTATTCCGGCTTTATCATCAGCGCCGAGCAATGTGGTACCATCAGAAGTTATAATATCATCTCCAATATGGTCTTTCAATGCAGGATTTTCTTCAAACTTGATAACCTGATCAGGAGCACCTGGCAGAACAATATCACCACCCCTGTAATTTCTATGAATTATCGGTTTAACGTCTTTACCGCTCACTTCGGGTGATGTATCAACATGCGCAATAAAACCTATCGCAGGAACTTTCGACCTTTCTCCCTCAGAAAGATTTGAAGGCAGAGTGGCCATCACGTAGCCATATTCATCCATCTCAGCATCTTCCAGACCGAGTTCTCTCAGCTCCTTTACAAGGAGCTTTGAAAGTTCTTTCTGTTTTTCTGTACTTGGGAATTTATCTTCAACCTCTTCTCTGGACTGCGTGTCAATTTTTACGTACCTTAAGAATCTTTCAAGAAGTGCATCACGCATTCTAACCTCCTACTTAACAAATCACAGCAATTTAACTAACCAATCTCTAAATATCTATTACAAAAAGTTTGATATCTGTACAGTTCATTCACATGGTAAACAGTTAAAGAGATTAATGGGGTTGATAGGGATAAGAGAGATTAAGAGGCTGACAGATGAGAGATTGATAGAGGTTAGAAGAATAGTAGAAGGAGATAGAGTAGGTTTGATAGAGGGAATTGAAGAAGAGGGCTCTCTCCGTGTAAGTTTTGAGGGAGTACCCCAATTTAAAAAAACCGTAATACTTGATTTTTTCATCTTAGATTATTGTAAAATGTTTCCCCAAAGTGTATACCATGTCCCTGAATCAGACAGTTTAATGTATCATTAATCTGTCATTGCGAAGGAGCGAACGAATGTGAGCGACGTGGCAATCTAGTCTGAAAAATCGAGAACAGTATGAGGAACAACCTACAGCTGTGTGTGCGATGCTCTCTCATAGTGGATTGCTTCGCATTGCAGGTAAGTGGTAGACTGCTTTGCCTTCGCTCGCAACGACACAGGTGTGAGTGTAGATTGCTTCGCTTGTGCTCGCAATGACGGATAAGTAGTAGGCTGCTTCGCTTACGTTCAAAGCCACGGGCAAATTATTTCCCTTCATTTTTCCCTTGCTTAATTATATCTTAGAAAAATGTAAGGAGGTGTTTCATGGAAAGACTATTTCAGGAACTGGTTAATTACACAATAGAAGCTACATCCGGTAATATAATGTTGATTTCAGTTTATGCCGGACTGCTGGTTATGGGACTTACCTCACTTGGAGCAATGTTCACAATTTTCTCTAACAAGATCTCTTCGAAAGGAACGGAAGTGAGTCTATTCTTTGCTGCAGGCGTAATGATTGTAGCAAGCTTTACAAGTCTTATTCTCCCTGGCATAGAGAAGGCAGGAAAATTTTATCCAGTCGGGATCGGAATAGTTTTGGGAATATTACTGATATATTTCATAGAAAAGAATGTCCCATATGAACACATTTTGAAAGGCTATGAAGGAAACGATGAATATAGAGAGAAAATAAAAGTTGTCTGGCTCATATTCCCGAAGGGCTGGCAGTAGGAACTTCAATAGCCTATGATAAAAGACTGGGACTATTGACTGTTCTTGCAATTGGAATTCAGGATATACCAGGGGGAACAGTCATAGCATTACCAATGGTCATGATAACAGGGAAGAGAATTATCCCTATACTTATTGGCGGTTTAAGTGGATTTTCTGAATTGGTTATGGCAGTTATTGGTGCCATATTTTTTAAATATTTTTCATTTTTGCTACCGTATGGTCTCGGATTTGCAGGTGGTGCAATGCTATATGTAACAATAAAGG
>QNCQ01000259.1 GCA_003645825.1 Fidelibacterota bacterium | reverse complement strand
GTAGTTGATGATGCTATATTGTATGCAGTAGAAACCGGTGCCAGGATAATAAATATGAGCTTTAGTATAGGGCAAAATCCTGCTGTTGACGCAGCAATTCAGTTCGCATATGAACAATATGAGTGTGTGTTGATAGCGGCATCTGGTAATAGCGGTGGTGCCGTGAGCTATCCGGCAAAACATTCTTGTGTAATCGCTGTTGGAGCTACGGACTCTAACGACATTCGTCCTGAGTGGTCAAACCACGGGCCCGAACTTGAAGTTGTTGCACCAGGAGTTGAAATTTTGTCAACAAGACCTAACAGCAACTACTCGTCGCAAAATACTGACACATCATTTACAGCTCCACATGTGTCAGGTATAGTAGCTTTATTGTTGTCAACAAATCCGGATTTGACTCCAGACGAGATAAGAGAGATAATGCAGAGTACAGTAGAAGATAAGGGGGAACCTAGATTTGATGAGTACTATGGTTATGGACGTGTGAATGCCTACAAAGCCTTGAAATACGCACTTGAGCATTATGGTGGAATGATAACAAAAAGTTTTACCATACCGCCCGGAGAAACGTGGACCTTTCAGCCTGGAGTAACACTGAAATTTGCAGATGATGTATCTCTTACCGTAAATGGTGTTGTTACCGTCCAAGGTACTTCAACAGAGCCCATAATCTTCACCTCGTCCAGCTCCCAATCCCTCGCCCGGCTCCTGGTATGGAATAGTGGTTGAGGATGGTGGGAGGATAGAGCTCAATCATGCAAAGGTTAAATATGCAACTTATGGGGTGAAGTCAAGCTATGCGGATGTGTAAGAAAAGTTTTTGTTTTTATGGGTATTTATACTCAGGGTGGGGGCTATTGCTGGTGGAAAACTCTGGGTAGTTACCAATGAGAGAGCAATGCTTTCATTCTCAAGCTTACCCCGGTAGATACGTGCTCATCACCGATAGCATATATGAAGAGATGCCTTTTTTAACATCTTCTTCATCCATTCTTTTTATATGTCAATTAACCGATTTTTGAGGGGTGACCCGGGAGAAGAATAAAAAAACTTGACAAAAAATTATGGGGGGGTAAATTAAGAGAGCAAAAGAAATAGGATGTATGTGTATATAAGGTATCTTATGACAGTCATGGTTAAAATGATTGAGAGTTATTTGTTTTAGATGGCAGCGAAAGTTAAAGAGACGTATTCGAAGGAAGGGCGGTGCAAAAGGTATTTTACCATCGCAATTATAGATGGATGTTACACGTCAAGGTAGGGCAAATTGAAACTTAGAGTGTTAATTACAATGAAGGAAGGATACGATACTAACATCTTCATCAATCCCGGTTTTTACCAGAGCTTATATCAGCACCTTAAAGCGGCATGTTATTTTGAGTGAAAAACGAGGAGGATAGCTGCAATGCGTGGGAGCTTCGTTAAGCTGGGGATTATAATTGAGGCTGCACTATTTATATGTGTAATGCCGACTAATTCTACCACAATGGTTGAATTGACATTGAAAGAGATGTGTTGCAAAAGCAGTCACATAGTTATTGCTCGCACAACTTCAGTTAATAGTTATCTTGCCCCGGACCGGAACCGTATCTATACTGAGATAACACTTGAGATAGTTAATAGTATAAAAGGGCAACTCCAACCAGGGAATATCCTGAGACTAAATCTGTACGGTGGCACGGTTAATGGCATAACTACGATTGTTGTAGGTGCTCCTACGTTTACCGTTGGAGAGTTGTCTTTGCTTTTCCTTTCTGGTGGTAAATCCGCTCAGTCCGGAAAGAGTCATTTTACAGTCTACGGATTATCACAGGGTAAGTTTAACATATATGTCGATGGTAAAGAAAAGAGAGTCCTGAGAGATAACATAGAACTCCCCATATTACTGGAGAAAAATGGCGAATACCTCCCGCTCACCAGCACTCAATCAATACCGTTGGAGGAATTTTTAAATTTGATTGAGGATTATTTAAGGTAGTATGAAAATCTTTCAGGATGCGAAGTAAATACAAGGAGATAAAAAATGAAAAACTATATTCTTCTTGCATTGATAGGTATTTTTCTAATGGAGTGTGACAAACATGGGATTGATTCTTCCTGTCAAGGTAGTTTCGAGAATCAAAACATACCTGTCCAGGTGGTTATGCTCTTTGATAGTACTTCACATGTTATTGTCAAGGTGGAGGATAAATTGCTACTGGAAGGAATTATAACACCCTCTGGTGCTCTTTCTGGACCAGATGCAATGTTTGAAACGTATCTATCTGCTGGTAGCAACGTTGTAAGCTTTGCAAAAACGAATTATGAAAGCGGCATAAAATATTTTTTCGCGGAGACCCTGACTATTGAAGAAAAGGAAAAATACTACCTATGCATATTTGCTGATCACGACACGGTCTATTTCAAACTCCAGGAAGAACCGTTTTTATGGTTTTAAATGGAGGGATTATAATGAAAGTTCAAAACTTCTTGAAGGCTTTTATACACCTGTTCTGGTCCGTCTGGTTTTTGAATATAAACTATGTTTATGCAGAGAGATATATTAGCCATAGTGGTCCTGAGGAACAAATATGGTGGGGTAAGAGAGCAGAAATGGGGGATAGCACCATCATCCACTGGAAGCAACTTAACATCGTCTGGTATCTTAACTCGAATGGTGCTGGAGATGGTTTAACATTTTCACAGGTAAAGTCCGCTGTAGAGAACTCCTTTGATTCATGGGAGAATGTTTCAACGGCTACGATTAGTTTCAGCTACGGGGGGCAGACTGATAGAACATGGAGCAATGACGGTTATAACGTTCACTACTGGGCAGAAAGTGGAGACCCTGCATTTGATGTAATAGGGAGTGGTTACCTTGCCGTAACAGTTATCACCTTTAATTCATCAGAGGAACTTTTAGATGTAGACATCATTTTTAATGGCCGGGACTACGAGTGGAAGATTGATGGCAACGACTATGATATTCAAGCAGTTTCGACACACGAGATTGGACACATGATAGGTTTACATCATACAGAAGTAATGGAGCCACCTCTACCAACAATGTATCCGTACTACAATGGGACGAGCGCAAGGAGCCTCGAGTTTGACGACAAAGTGGGAATATCATTTTTGTATCGTGGTAATCTGATAGATAATGAAACTCTTTCCGGTGATGACTACTACGATTGGGACTTGAGGGTAATAAATAACAGTACCCTGACCGTGGAAAAGGGAGCTGTAATTAATTTCGAAGATTATTACAGGGTCAATATCCAGGATGGTTCGGCTCTCATAGCCAATGGTACCTCAACAGAGCCCATAACACTCACTTCATCCAGCTCCAATCCCTCACCCGGCTCCTGGTATGGAATAGTGGTTGAGGATGGTGGAGAGATAGAGCTCAATCATGCAAGGGTTGAATATGCAACATACGGGGTGAAGTCAAGCTATGCAGATGTGGAATTGAGGAACTCAGAGTTTATGCGAAATAGGTGGGGTTGCAGGCTTTATCATTCAGACGGAGCAGTGATAGATAATTGTGTTTTTAGTGATAACTATTACTATGGTGCTCTTC
>QNCQ01000258.1 GCA_003645825.1 Fidelibacterota bacterium | reverse complement strand
GCGGATAGTTTTTCCGTAAGATAGATAGTGTTTGATTATGCCCTGGAAGATACTTCCTCTTGGGTAATTTGGCTGGAATAAGAATAATAAAGGGGGTAGGTGCAGTCTTTTAATGTGGCAAAAAATGCTCTTTAATTTTTACCTTCATTGAATTATATTCTTTATGGGTTAGGTGCTCTATTTATGGATCGGTTAAGAAAAATAAAAGACAAATACGAATTTATTTTCAATAAAATACACGATGTAATAGTTCTCTGCAATGCGAATTTTGGTATCGTGGAATCTAATAGACCAGCTGAGGTTGTTTTTGGCTACGGAATGCCGGTCAATGGCAAAAAGTGCTACAAAGTTTTCCGAAGAAGAGGTAGCCCCTGCGTTGATTGCCCTCTTCAGGCTACATACGATACGGGCAAGGTGGTCCCCATTCACTTTTATGATGATAAGCTTGAAGAGTACTTCGAGGAAAGGACTTACCCTATCACTGAAGAAAATCGTACCCTTGTTGGTTACATAATAGTTTTCAGAAACATTACCACCAACATTGAGATTGGGAACAAATCTGCTTTAACCAAAAAGCTTATTGCTCTTGGGCAAATAAGCTCGGGAGTAGCACACGATTTCAATAACGTTCTCACAGGAGTCCTTGGAAGAATTCAGTTGCTAAAAAGAACGGTAACTGATCAGGAGGTTCTAAGGCATTTGGACATGATAGAAAAATCGGCTCTGGATGGTGCTTCAAAAGTTGCAAGAATTCAGGAATTTGCGCGTATGCCAAAATCCAGAGATTTTCAGAGCGTAAATCTGAAAAACCTTGTAACAGACGTCATCGAGATGACTAGGCCAAAGTGGAAAGAGCAGTCTGACCATAAAGGAATAGTCATCGAACCCATTGTAGAAATAAAAGAGGATATCTATGTTCTGGGGGACTCTTCCGACTTAAGGAATGCTTTTACTAACATCATTTTTAACGCTGTAGATGCAATGCCTGAAGGCGGAATAATAGAAATATGGGCAGAGGTGATGAATAATATCACCAGGGTGTATTTCAGAGATACCGGCATAGGCATGTCTGATGAGGTGAAGGAGAAGATTTTTGATCCTTTCTTTACTACAAAAGGTGTCAAGGGTACTGGTCTTGGGATGAGTGAAGTATATGGAATTATCAGAAGTCATAATGGGAAAATAGAGGTTCAAAGCAAAGTCGGGAGAGGAACCACCATTATAATCTCTCTGCCTTCCGCAAGGAGAATAGATAGAGAAATTGTTGCTAAAAAAGAGGAAATAAAATTTTTCCCTCTTAATATCATGGCGATAGACGACGAAGAATACATTCTTGAAGTAATACGGGATATTTTGATCGACATGGGACATCAAGTAACTACCTTCAGTAATGTGAAAGAAGCGCTGGAGGTCTTTAGAAGCGAATCTTATGATATTGTTCTCACTGATCTTGGTATGCCTGAAATTTCTGGCTTTGAGGTCGCCAAGACTGTTAAATCCATTGACAGAGAGACCCCGGTCATCCTGCTGACTGGCTGGAATATTGAAGAACGGGATGACCGAAAAGTAGCAAGTTATGTCGATTACGTGCTGCGGAAGCCCTTTTCAATGGACAACCTGTGTTCTATTATAAATGAATCGGCAAAAAAGGTAATGCGTAGGATCAGAGAGAAAGGTGAGAAGAAAGCGAATAATAATTCCGATACTGACAATTTTTCTCCTGTATAGCTGTACAAAGAAAAAGGGGCAGGAAGAGTCTGGAAGACTGAAAAAATTTACTTTTGAAACGGGGGGAACCCTGGTAATTGGCATCCAGAGCGATCCCGATGATCTTAATCCCCTTACAGCTCTTTCCCAGACCGCCAGAGACATTATCTCTCTAATATTCGAAAGGCTTGCGGATATTAACAGCGACCTTCTTACCTTTTCCCCGAGGCTTGCCCGGAGCTGGGAATTTTCCCACGATAGTCTGAGTATAGTTTTCCATTTGAGAACCGATGTATACTGGCATGATGGAGCGAAATTCACCTCTCAAGACGTCGTTTTTACTCACAGCCTCCAAACAAACCCCGAAACGGGATGGGATGGAATAACCTTTAAGGATCATATTATCGAAGTTACAGCCCCGGACGATTCGACTGTGATATACCGATTTGATCGGAGGTACCCATATATGCTCATGGATGCTGTGGAAGGTTACATTGTGCCCGAACACATTTTGAAGGACATCCCTCCTGCCCGAATTCACAGCTCTAACTTCGGTAGGAGTCCTGTCGGAACCGGTCCTTTCATTTTTAAAGATTGGGTTTTCCAGCAAAACATAACACTGGAAAGGAGCCCAAATTACCATGACAAGGGGAAACCGTACCTAAACAAAGTAATATTTAAAATACTACCTGATGAACTTACAATTTTCAACGAATTGATAAACAGGGAAATTGATCTTGCTTACCGAATCTCACCTCACTATTTCATAAAAGTTGAGAAGCTCTGGGAGAAAAAGAAAACGCATGCGCATCCTTACAGATTACTAGGGAGAGCCTATGATTTCATTGGATGGAACCTATTCGAACCCCGGTCATACTTCGAAATAATTGGTAGCGAAGAAGGAGAAAAGGATACTTCGGCAATAGGGAAACTGGTACCTCACAGGCTATTTTCAAGCCAGAAGGTACGGGCTGCTCTTACCATGGCAATAAATCGGGATGAGCTCAGACAGGTGGTACTTGAGGGTCTGGCAATCCCTCTTGATGGTCCTATTCCTCCTATCCTTTGGGCATACAACGACACCGTACTTTACAGGTGGGATTACAACCCCAGTTTGGCAAAGAAGTTCCTGAGAGAAGAAGGTTGGAGGGATGAAGACGGTGATGGAATACTGGAAAAAGACTCTATAGAGTTTTGCTTCGAGATGTACACTAATGCGGGCAATTCCAGAAGAGAGCGTGCCATTGTGATTGTCCAGGACCAGCTTAAAAAGATTGGGGTTAAGGTCATCCCTAAAATCGTGGAGCCTGCTTTCCTTTTCGGTTACATACTTCCTGAACGACAATATGATGCTGCTCTCATTGGATGGAATGTTGGATTAAAAGTCTATTTGACCCCTCTTTTTCATAGCAAGACCTTTTTTCTTCCATTCCACTTTACCGGTTACCTATCGCCTAAATACGACAGGCTCGAGGATATGGCTCTGAGTGCCGAAACATTTGAGCAGGCGAAAAAGTACTGGAATGAAATAGCGAAAATGCTTTCCTACGAATTACCCTATACATGGTTGTACTATGAATACTTCTGCGTAGCAGTTGACAATAGGTTCAAAGGTACCGTGTTTGATGTAAGAGGACCTTTTGTGAATGTAGAAAGCTGGTGGATTCCGGCAGAAGAGAAACTCCAGCGAGACAGGTTATAAATGGCTGCCTTTATTATTCGGCGGCTTATCATATCACTCATAGTAATTTTTGTAGGCGTATCTTTGACGTTCTTTTTGGTACATCTTATTCCAGGTGATCCCACGGGAATTTTTATTAATCCAGCTCTACCAGAGTCTGTAAGACAGGGGCTT
>QNCQ01000257.1 GCA_003645825.1 Fidelibacterota bacterium | reverse complement strand
ATACCATTACCGGTGAGATAATACAACCTCTTCCTTACGAGCTTTACATTTAATCCTACAGGAATTTCTACCCTCACTTTGGCGTATCTCCATCCGAAGTCAACATACCTTACGAACTTTCTCCCTACAGAGATAAAGAAAGCATCCTCAAAATCATCAAAAGTATTCAGAGGCAGCCTGGAAATAACCCTTACCGTATCTCTTCTTTCCTTCTCCCCCGACACCAATCTAAAGATATCGGGTCTTATCGGTATATCCTCGACACTGAATCTGATCCAACTTATCCCAAACCCTACTTCCCCCTTAACACCCTTGACAATCCCTATGTAGCTGGTCGAAGCCATCCCAAAATTTACCGTATACATACAGTTCAAATCAAAATTCCTCACGTAAGCGATCCCAGCAGGGTTGAAAACAAAAGCAGTTCCAGTTGTATCAATAGCGCCTGTAGAATTACCCATTGCCAGCGACCTCGCACTCACACCCAGATCAAGAAAAGCATCTGCATACTTTCCACCAAACAAAAAAGCCACTAATAAAAACATAACGGTGAAAAATTTCACCTTCATTTCACCTTGGCTATTTTACCCTGAGAGCTAACTTTTTTACCTTTTTTCTTCGCAGTTATCTTATAAAAATAAACCCCATTGGCAATAAAATTCCCCTCTCTATCCCTCCCATCCCACTCCACTTCATGATAACCCGCAACAGACATCTCAGGATTCGTCACTTTGCTATCAATAACCTTTACCAACCGACCTGAAACTGTAAATACCTTTATGGTTATTTCCTCAACATCTTGACTTAATTCATATATAAAAACAGTTCTATCCCGAAACGGATTAGGAAAATTCCCATAATCATAGATTCTAAGCTCCTTTAAAACATTAACCTCTACCTCAAAGGACCCAACGTTACCGGCCACATCTCTGGCTATTACCTTTATCCTATTCCTCCCATATTTCATGTCACTCCTAAATTGCAATGTCAGCCGATTTTCACTGGAAACGTAATCCAGCAGAGCAATTGAAGAAGTATCTCTAAAAGAGTCATTCACAAGAATCTTTACGAACCCAGTATCCCAGATAACCCCATTATCATCCTCAATGATAACAGAAATGTTAGACGGCACAGAAATGAATGAGTCATCATAAATATGCTTTCCATTGGCAGTTACCTCAATAAGAGGGGCTCTATCATCTCTAACAGCCATAATCGAATAAATATTTTCCTTGCGAACTAAACGGTCACTAAAAACCCCAGACCCTGCCTGATCAATTACAATCCATTTCTCATACTTTTCATTGTACTTACAAAGTGATATCCCTTCTTCGGTATCCCGACAAAACACATCTATCCTCGACACGCTGGAAGGGTTTCCGAAGGAAACTCCATAACATCTATCCACAACAAAATCAAACCCAGGCTGATTTCCTAAATATCCTCCCCTATCATAAACCTCTACAACTATCCCGGTTGTATCGTAAACATTTTCTCCAGACACCTTAAAAAACACAAGACTATCAGGAGTAAGGTCTGTATGAGTTTTTCCATCAGCAGTGGTGCCCAGACCAGGAATAACTGCAAATGCGTTTACAAACAGATCTTTTACAAACAAATTATTCTGTTCATCGATTTCTCTAACTTCATTTTCTTTATCTATAACAACTTTAAATCTTTTCCTGCCCCAGCCAAAAATCCCTCTTAGCCGTAAGCTATACACACCAGAGCCATCCGCAACAAATCTCTTTTTACCAAGTAGTTTATATCCTTCACCAGACTCCTCGTAAAAAGAAACCCAGCACTTAGCTCCACCATCCCCATCACAGGACACAGTAGCCTCAAGAAACGGTAATCTGGAAACACCCATAGTCATATCAAGCACTTTTAAATCAACTCCATTGTCTATCCTGAAAGTGTAAACATCACTCTCGTCCACGCTCCCACCTTCATAAGCGATAAATTTCATTCCCAAAAGTTTCCCAAAACCTCTTACAATAAATGATTTTTCGCTTTTCCATCTTACACCATCTTTCCTCATCCGTAATCTCACTACATTGTCCTCATCCCCAAACCCATCTACCTCCCATATTCCGTCATCTCCTACATGTCTTACTACTCCTGCAGTATCAACAAGACAAACAATGGAATCCACCTCAATTTCCTCGAAGACAGCAACTATCCATACCGAATCACCATCACAGGGCAAAGCAGGCTGTGTATAACAGCTCCTCACAAAATCCCCCCCAGCCGAAATCAGAGTATAACCCCTTCCATCCCATGAAACAGAATTTAGATAGTAGGTCAGGAAAAGCTTCTCGCCATTATACCACTTCGGAATATCCAGCACCCCTGGAAAATCCTGTAGCTCGTAGGATTTTAAACTCTTAAAAATAGGAACTCTATCATCACCATACATTTGAAAGTATATTACGCCCTCAGAAATATCAAATTCTGGCACAATCTTTACCGAGTTCTCCTTTTTCTCAGCAGAAACTCTCACACTATCCTCTGGAAAATCGATTCTTACTGTCGGATCACCTAAAATATTATAAGAGAAAACAATAGACCTCTTCAAATATTCAAAATCCACATTCTGCACAAGGTACTCTATCTTGGCATAATTCACGGCTTCCCCGAAAGTAAACCCTTTTTCTACAATCTTGTAAAAATTCTTAACAAAAAGGTAATCATTAATTATCCAACCTACACTCGAAGATCCAAGAAAGCAAATAGCTCCCCCATTCTCGTGAAAAAGCATTCTCTTACCGAGAGTAGGATAAGTAAAATCTCCCGTAAAACAGGTCATGCTGGTCACCATAGGTAACATGGACAAATTATTTAATCTATCAACATCCTCCATGGTCATCAAAGACCTGTCTGACCATATAGCTCCGCCCCCATGTCCGAAAAAATTCACAAGGTTATACCCACTCCCATTGATTTTCCTCACCAGAGAATCCGTTAAATCCCTTCCCTCCAGACACAGAAACTTATCCACAAAGGTTTTTTTACTGATAACTTCATCAGCTATATACTGAGTTTGCTTATTGAAGGCATCCAGCCCACCAGAAATCAACAATACACTATTCCTCCAGACACCCGTATTTCTCTTTCTTTCATAGTCTATCCTCTTTCGAATATACAGCTCAAGCTCTTCCAGACTATGACAGGGAATTCTACCGACAATAACATCAGGTATTATATCTGACGTATCAAGTAGAGAATACCAGTAATCGCTTGCACATGCCCCGAACTTATACGACTGAAAAAAGTATGCGGGCACAAACTTTTCCTCTCTTAAACCTGCATCCCCCAGGAATATTACATATCGGGGCTTAACCGACCAGTTAAGGTAAGAATACCGTAAGAAATCTTTCACCGCGTAGGGACTCACTATGCCATAATTAAAATCATTATAGATATCTTCTATACACACTAACGAGGGAATATACTCCATTTCTCGATAAAGCCCCATCAAATCACCAACTTCATTAGCCCATTTCTCAGGCAAGATAATAATGACATCCCCCTCACTACAATTCAATGCATTTCCAAGAGTATCCAGTTCCATAGCCT
>QNCQ01000256.1 GCA_003645825.1 Fidelibacterota bacterium | reverse complement strand
GTAAATGCTGATACATTACTGTTCATGAAAAGATGGAGGTTAGTAGGAAAACTGATAAAGGACCAAAAATTAAAGTTTGATATAAACCGATATCGCGAATTTACAAAGTACGTACGAGATAATGCCTTCCCTGTTATACATCACTCGGATAGATTTATTCGTGAGTATGATCCGCACTACAGAGTTGTAAAGCTGGAAGCCTGGAGAAAGGTGGTAAAGGGGTGTACCTCGCGCTAGTACTCTGTTTGATTACAGGATTTCTAATTGGCTTGGTACATAGAGCAACTTACAGATTCAATGCTGGTTTACATCTGATAGTAGTGATGGCAGTAGGTATTGTCATTCCACTTGTTGCCGGTTCAATTCTACGGCTTGCGGGATGGATCTCGGGTTTGTTTTATTACTATGCGGTACTGGCCTGTGCTGTAAATATAGCATTTGTTATCTTTTTTGATAAAGCGTTATACGGAAAGCGGTGGCTTAGTTTGATAGTAGGGTTAGCATCGGGTCTTCTCACCATGTTGATTGCTAACTTTAAGCTTGATGAGACCTATGTTAGCAGTTTTTATCTCTTTGTATTGGGATTGATTTGTTCACCGGGATTGTTTCTGTCCGCAGTTATTTTTAGGAAAAGGAAAAGAGCAAAATGAAAAGAATTTTAATTACGGGTGCAAGTGGCTTTCTGGGGAGCCATTTATACAAAGTTTTTAATGGCGATTATGTGGTTTTTGGAACGTACTATACGCAAACTATTACTGTGGGCAATTTTATCAGACTGAACTTAGAGGATAAAGATGAAATATTTAGAGTTCTTAGTGAGATAAAACCATCTTATGTAATTCACAATGCAGCTGTTTCTAATCCTGATAAGGCTGAAACAGACAAAGAAACAGCAAAGAAAGTTAATCTGGAGTCTACTAAGGTAATTGTGAATTGGTGTCATAGGAATAAAGCCAAGCTATGTTTTATTTCCACTGATCAGGTTTTTGATGGAAAATCTTCATACTATAAAGAAACAGACCCGGTGAATCCGGTAAATTATTATGGAATTACTAAGGTAAAAGCTGAAAAAATAGTGCTTGAAGGAGAAAACAATGCCATTTTCAGGATGGCTCTGATGTACGGTAGAAGTGCTTTTAGACAGTATTACAAGCCTGAATGGATATGGGGTGATTTCAGCAGGAGAAAAAAAATAAAAGTGTTTGTTGACCAGTACAGGAGCGTGCTTTGTGTAAATAATGCTGCAGAGCTTGTAAAGAAAGCGATTGATATTGATTTTTCCGGGATATTGCACTTAGGAGGACCCAAGAGGATAAGCAGGTATGAGATGGCAAAGGCAATTTGCAGATATAGAGGAATATCCACTGACCTCTTAGAGCCTGTTCGACATGGCCAGGTAGACCTGTTAGCACCTCGTCCCCAAGATGTAAGCCTCGATATATCTAAAGCGAAATCAGTGTTGAAAATCCCCATTTTTTCGATAAATGAATCGCTGAGAAGATATCTCTGAGTACTCCGGTACATTCCCTGTAACGTAATTTGGCGGCATTGACATCGAATCCACGGGACAGGCATAGAAAATTTGCCACAGTTTTGATATCCTAAATATCAGCGAGAGTAGAATGTGGTTCTTTGTCGTCTCTATCACCAAATTATTAACACATTTATGAAGGAATTACAAATTAGATTAAATTACTTGAAACAATGCCTTCACTGAGGCTATGAGAAGCTGGCAAAGTAGTAAAGGGTTCTGCAATAGGTAAAGAATAAATATTTTTTAAGCTTTTATCTCAATTAGACGATAATTTCTACTGCCTAAACCGATTTTCTCTCCGTATTCGAGCTGGATTTCAGGATTAATGCCCGGATAAGATGCTTCTGCTAATGTTCTGCCGGATTTGTTCTTTGTCAGATTCAGGACAGCCTGATCCATGGCCACAGGGTCATATCCTGCAATTACGCCAATGTCATCTACAACGTATTTTTCCGGCTGTGCCATGCAATCACAATCTTTTGTCATAGTTACAAGGAAAGTTATGTATGCGATTTTTCCTTTTTTACTTTTTACAACAGCGTAGGCGTGTTCTGCGATTTGCTTCTGAAGTTCTCCGCTCGATCTGTCCCATTTGAACTTTACAGCATTGAACCTGCAGACGGCAAGGCATTCTCCACAACCGATACATTTTTCCTCAATAATTCGGGCTTTTGAATTTTCCATGGCTATCGCATCTTCGGGACACCATTTAATGCACACTCCACAGCCTGTACACAGTTTTTGCTTTATTGTTGGCTTTGATACTGAATGTTGTACCAGTTTGCCTTTTCTACTTGCCATGCCCATACCGATATTTTTTATAGTAGCTCCAATGCCCGTTTGAATATGCCCTGTGGCATGGGATACAACCACTATTGAATTGGCCATAAGAAACTCTGAAGCTATATAAACAACGTTGTTGAGGGGAGCGTTTATTTCGACAGGGAGTTCGTTCCGCCCAGCAATTCCATCTGCAACAATGAAGGGAGCTCCTATTTTCTCGATACTGAAGCCATGCTTATAAGCAAGGATCATGTGATCAAAAGCATTGTCCCGCTCCGACTTGTAAAGAACATTTGTATCTGCCAGAAAAGGTTTTGCTCCTCTGGATTTAATGAAATCAATAATGGGTTTTATATGGTCGGGATTTACATGAGAACTGTTCCCTTTTTCCCCTACGTGTACTTTTACAGCAACCAGCTCTCCAGGTGAGAATATTTTTTCAAGTTCAATGCTTTCTATTAATCTTAGGATTCCCTTTTGGATATGAGTTATGTTGTCATTATGATTGAATCGGAATAGAAAGATATCCTGCTTTTCCATACTCCAACTTCTCCATTTTAAAATTCCCGATAATATAAGCAAAAGCACGGAATTTGAGAAAATATAGTGCTGGATATAGACTGTTTAAGCAATTTTCTTTTCCTTTCATGCTATTGGTATAGTTAACACCGGAGACACCACCTTTGTAGAAATCAGTCCAGACCAAATTAATTGGCCCCTTTATACTACCTAGCTGATCAAAGTGGCAGTCTGTCTTAATCCAATTTGGACAACAGTTCAACTACCGGCTGATGAACAATAGGGAAGTTTATTATATCCGGTAACCGATAGTTATGATAAGAACTATCCTTTAGGATGGTTTATAAATAGAATCCAAATCCGTATGGATACCACGCATTATCAGTGGAGAATACTTCCCGTAGTATTCCTGAGGAGTCTCACTTATATCAAAACTACCCCAATCCTTTTAATGCTTTGACCAATATCATCAATATTATGCAATATCACTTATATTCAAAAAGAAGTTTCTAATATCCACTCAAAAATTTCTCTTGCCCTTAAAGTTCTCTTTTTCAAACGGTTAAATGCTTGATTGATATGTCCAAAGAAATTAAGCATAAGTTAGAAAAAGAGGTAAACTAATTGAATGTATATTTGGAGAGAAAAATTTATATTATCGTGTTGTCTATATAACGAACTATTTGTGAAAAAGCTTTCAGTTTACTTGCTTGTGTTAGTATCGATTGTTTTGTTAATAGGCTTGCTCTTTGG
>QNCQ01000255.1 GCA_003645825.1 Fidelibacterota bacterium | reverse complement strand
TCTACAGGGTGCCTTGCTCCATTTTGAAGTATGGAAAAACAAAACCAAATTGAATCCGGAAGAGTGGTTGGCCAGAAAATCATGACACTTTTTGAATTAATCGATAATGACAATATATTGTCATGCCTGGATAATATAGTATCTGGTAAGAAAGTGTCTACTGCTTACCTGTTCCATGGAAAAGATGGAGCTGGAACGGAGGCCTTTGCTCTGGAGTTCGCAGCAAAGCTTCTTTGTGGGTCACGGAACAATAAACCGTGTGGCAGTTGTTCGTCATGCAGAAAAATGAAAACTCTTCAGCATCCAGATCTTTTTCTGGTTTATCCATTGCCTTCGAAGGAGGATTCTCGTACGATAGATCCTTTTAAAGGCTTATCTTCGAAGAAAATTGAGGAGATACAGCAGTTACTTCAGAAAAAGTCAGAAGACCCTTATACTAAACTGCTTGTCTCGGGTGCGAGAAGCATTCCTATCAGCTTCGTAAGGTGGATTAGAAAGCAGGTTTACATGAAGCCACAGGAGTCTTCTGCTAGATGTGTAATAGTTTTTGATGCTCATTTGCTGACGATTGAGGCTTCGAATGCGTTTCTTAAGGTGCTGGAAGAACCACCGGAGAACACAATTTTTATTCTGACATCTGAGTTCCCGGAGTCTATTTTGCCGACTATCAGATCAAGGTGTCAGGCTCTGTTCTTTCCGCAACTTCCCGAAGGTAAGATAGAAAATAAGTTGGTCCAGAAAGGTATCCCTGGGGAAAAGGCGAAACTAATTGCCAATTTATCTGCAGGTGACCTTACTGCAGCGTACAAAATTCTTGACTATGATATTATTGAAATAGAAGATATGGCTATAAATCTGCTGGTGTATATTGCTACGTGGAATAAGAATAAACTGAAAGAGAAACTGCAAAATATGGTGGAAATATACAGGAAAGACCAGTATAAGTTTTTTTTGGTCTTAAAAATTATACAGCGTTGGTTTATGGATGCTGCTTTGCTTAAGCTGGGGATGGATGGACATCTGGTTTTGTACAATAGGAGGGATAGGTTAATCAGGTTTGTAAAATCTTTCCCTGATTTTGATGTGGAAGGGTTGCACAGAGCAATAGATTATTGTGTTGATTTACTCCGAAGCAACGTATATATTAGCCTTGCTTTAGTGAACCTATTTTTTGACCTGAAAGAAGGACTTGGGCGGAGAGCAAAATGAGTGAGAAAACCAAAAACTACATAAAAGTGAAATTCAAAGGCAGCCACAAACAGTATTTTGAGAATCCTTTGGAGCTTCCTGCAGAGCCGGGTGAGTATGTCATTGTAGAGGCTGACAGAGGAGAAGACATAGGAGTAGTGTGTGGAATCA
Organism: Fidelibacterota bacterium; assembly: GCA_003645825.1. Taxonomy (GTDB): domain Bacteria; phylum Fidelibacterota; class UBA2242; order UBA2242; family B5-G15; genus B5-G15. The sequence goes on along the minus strand of QNCQ01000255.1, from coordinate 2,243 downwards.
AGAGGAATTCTTCTGAGGTGAATCTTTCTGATGAGGAGAAATTCTGTGTCCTTCGTAAGGCTCTCGAGGAAGATTTAAAGCTTAATATGGAAAATAGGGTAAGGGAACTTTATGCATTTGAATACTGCGAAAGGAAAATTGAGGAGCTTGAACTCCCCATGAAGCTTATGGAGGTGGAATATAGGCTGGACAGAAAAAAGCTCACCTTCTATTTTACAGCAGATGACCGAATAGACTTCAGGGAACTTGTTAAGATTCTTGCAGCGGAGTTCAAAACAAGAATTGAGATGCGCCAGATAAGTACGAGGGAGGAAATTCGTAAAGCTGGAGGAGTAGGGCCCTGTGGACTTCCAGTATGTTGCCGTCGATGGATAACAAAATTCGAACCGGTTTCCACTCAGCATGTGAAGAGCCAGAATCTTCCCATGAACCCGGTTAAAGTTTCGGGTAACTGCGGTAAGCTAAAATGCTGTTACAGATATGAGTACGAGATGTACGCAGAAATATTGAAAAACTATCCACCTTATGGCTCGAAAGTTGAGGTAAATGGAAAAGAGGGGGTCATTGAAAAGATAGAGATATTTCAGGGTACTGTTACCATAAAATTTAATAGTGATGATATGGAAGATTATCCGCTTAGTGAGCTTGGGAAGAAAATAAAGGTTATCGAAATTTTCAAAGAGGAAAGGACTGATGAAGAACAATAAGTTCTACGTAACAACTCCTATCTACTATGTGAATGATAAACCACACATAGGGCATGCTTATACTACGATCCTTGCTGATGTTCTTGCGAGATATCACGAAGCTATGGGGGAAGAGGTTTTCTTCCTTACAGGTACCGATGAGCACGGTCAGAAAGTTCAGCAGGCAGCCGGAGCTGCTGGAGTTGATCCTCAGGTTCATTGTGACAAGATGGTGATTCATTTTAAAAAAGCGTGGGAAAAACTGAATATAAAATATGATTATTTTATAAGAACGACTTATGATTTTCACAAAGAAGTTGTACAGAAAGTTCTCCAAGAACTATACGACAAAGGCGAAATATACGCAGGTGAATATGGAGGGTACTATTGTGTTGGTTGTGAAAGATTTTATACGACAAAAGAGCTCGTGGATGGAAAATGCCCCCAGCATCTGGTAAAGCCAGAGTTCATAAAAGAAAAAAACTATTTTTTTAGAATGAGCAAGTATCAGGAGTGGCTTATAAACTACATAAGAGAGAATCCTGATTTTATCAGGCCAGAAACCAGAAGAAATGAAGTACTTGGTTTTTTAAGGAATCCTCTTGATGATCTTTGTATCTCGCGACCAAAATCAAGGCTCGCATGGGGGATAGAACTGCCATTTGATAAAAATTATGTTACCTATGTCTGGTTTGACGCTTTGCTTAACTATATTACTGCTGTCGGATATGGTAGAGACGATATGAAGTTCAATAAATGGTGGCCAGCGGATTATCATTTGATAGGTAAAGATATAGTAACGACGCATTGTGTTTACTGGCCAACGATGCTTAAGGCTATAGGGCTTCCTCTACCGAAGACGATATTTGCACATGGCTGGTGGCTTGTAGAGGAAACGAAAATGTCAAAGTCGCTTAGGAATATTGTAAAGCCGCTGGACATGGCAGATAAATATGGAGTTGATGCACTTCGGTATTTTCTGATAAGAGAGATGGTACCCGGACAGGATGCAAACTTTAGTGAATCACTCTTTGTAACGCGCTACAACTCTGATCTGGTAAATGACCTTGGTAATCTGGTGAGCAGGATATTTACTCTGATTGAAAAGAACTTTGAGAGCAGGGTGCCATCACCTGGCGAAATGGGAGAAGAGGAGGCAAAGGTTAAGGAAAATGGCAGACAATTGCCGAAACTCGTTTATGAAAAAGTTGAAAAACTGAGGTTGAACGAAGCGATTGAAATTGTACTTTCATATATCCGTTCAATAAATAGGTATATGGAGGTGCGTCAGCCGTGGCATCTGGTGAAGGAAGATATTAGCCTTGCCGGAACGGTTCTGTACGTAGCGCTGGAAGGGTTGAGAATCTCGGCTGTTCTACTGAGACCAATCATGCCGGAAAAGATGGGGAGATTGCTTTCTGCTATTCCTGTTTCGTCGGATAAAAGAGAGGATGCCTGGGGAGCGTTGCTACCAGATAATGCACTTAAGAAGATTGAGCATCTTTTTCCCAGAGTAAAACTTGAGGTGAAAAAGAAGAAAAAAGAAGAGGGAAAAAT
>QNCQ01000254.1 GCA_003645825.1 Fidelibacterota bacterium | reverse complement strand
TTCTGGGAGAGGTGACAGATGAGGCAATTTATGAGGCTTTGACCAATACAAGTTCTGTTATATCAGACGATTTAGCCAATACAGTTGATCTAAAGAAAGAATACCTGTTGTATGAGTTTCAAAATTTTCCAGAAATTGACATTAGTACTATTCTTTCGATAATGTCAGAAGATGAGTTTGAAAACTTTGTTGGTGTGTTATATGCCAGCTCTTTATAAAAAGAGGGGGTCGACATGAGTGATTCAAAGAGATTATTGGTTGTGTTACTTCTTGCAGTGGTTGTTGTAACTCCAGTAGATACTGCGCTTTCGCAGCCCAGGCCGTCGATGCGACATATGAAAGGTAGGGCCGATAGGATAGAAAAACTAAGGGCGATAAGGATATGGAAAATGACGGAATATCTTAATCTTACAGAGGAGCAATCTGCGAGATTTTTCCCGCGTCTACGAAAAAACGAAGAGAAAATAAAAGAAAAGCACAGAGAAAAGCAGATTCTTCTTGATGAAATTGATAGACTCATCAAAGAAAAGGATGGGAAACTGACGGAGCAGGATGTGAGGAAGTATATTGGTAAGCTAAATCAAATCAATCAGGAAATCGTTAAACTAAAAACAAGCTTTATTATTGAATCATCTGATATTCTGACCCCTGAGCAACAATTGAAGTGTATGATTTTCGATGACAGGTTTCGTAACCAAATGATGAGAATTCTATCTGAGAGAGAAGTAAAAGTAAAAGAAGAGGAGGAAAACCCATGAAAAAACTAATGGTCGCAGCTCTGATAATAGTTGTTGTGATTGGAGCCTTTGCCCAACCAATGAAGATGAAGAAAGGGGCTCCAGAAAAAATGATAAAGGAGAGGTGCCTTTGTGAGAAACTTCAGTTAACTGATGAGCAAGTCACGAAACTTGATGAGATTCAAAAGAAATACCAGAAGGAAGTAATTAAATTAAGAGCAGAGCTTAAACTGGCCAACCTGGAATTGAAAGAACTTGTGGAAAAAGAAGCGTCCCAAAAAGACATTCAGAAGGCCCTGGACAAAGTTAATAATCTCAGAGCCAAAATGCTGAGCCTTCGTGTCAATAAAAGGTTGGAGATAGGGAAAGTCCTGACGGACAAGCAGAAAAAGTTGCTGAAAGAGAAACCAGCGCATTATTTCTTAAGAGGATACGGATTTCCTCGTGGAATGCGAGAAGGTTCGAAGCAAATGATGGGAATGGTAAAACAAAGAGGTTGTTTTGGCAAGCCGGGTTTTGGTCGGATTGAGAAAGAAATTAGGATACTGAGAGATGTTGACTAAAGAAGATCTTGAGGATTTCTTAAAGGCTATAGAAAAGGTAGAGATAGGAGAGGGGGATTTGACCACCGAGGTGGTCGTCCCCTATCCCAGGTTTGGAGCCGGTAGGGTCATAAGTAAAAATAAAGGTTTTTTCGCTGGCGAAAAAATTATCGAAACATTGGTAAGATCCTCTGGAGAAAGAATTAATCTCACCTGGCATATTAAAGATGGAAAGCAGATAAAGGAAAATGATACTGTTTTTTCTTTTGAAGGAAAAATCTCAGATGTTCTTGCTAGGCGTAGAATTATAGAGTATGTTCTGGGTAGAGCGAGTGCTATTGCTACCCATACCCGTAGAATTGTTGGTAAACTCGAACGGGTGGGGAAAAAACTTGTATCTCCCTCGAAAGTTGTCCCCGGGTATGAAGTGATCGACAATTACGCTTTTACAATTGGAGGGGGGATAGTAAGATCGGAGGGCTTGAAAGATTCCATATATATCACTCCTGAACATGTGGAGTATGGAGGCGGTATTGAGCAAGTTGTTGACTGTGTTCTTAAAGAAGTCGGGATAACAAGAAAGGAAATAAAGATCGAGGTCGAGGTAGTTTCTTTTCTAGATTTTCAAAGAGTAAATGAGCTGGATATAGATGTAATTCACATATCATCAAATGCTACAAGGGAAGATATCCTGAAGATTTTTACAGAAGGGAATCCTAAAAAGAAGCCGGTGCTTCACCTGAGGTCAATCAATGATTGGGATCACGAGTTTGCACCTTTTTTCTTTGTATACTTATGTGTTGAGAACATTTTTACTGAGGTTGTGCCGTTAGAATTTAAAGTGAAAATAGAGGAGGGAGCCCTATGAGAAGGTTGAAGATGGTGCTCTTGATGATGTTAGCTGTGATCCTGGTGTTCTATTTAGCGAGCTGTGAAAACGTTGCCGGGCCGAACGATGAGCTGATTGATGCGATCAAAGATATTGTGCTGGCAGATAGTGTAGTCATGCTTGATGGGTTTGACGATGGTGGAGCAGCTGATACAGACTATGAACAGGGGCTTGCCAAAGCCGTTTTGGATACATTTCCTTTGGATTACTTTGCAGTTCGCTTTGGGAGAAGGATTACTGGAAAGCCTGAGAGGGATGTGGTGGTAGAGATATCCGGAGACACGGCGGTTGCAGAAATAACTTCGACCATATACGGAAAGTTTATTATTCATTACGTTGATACCACAAACCACGTTCTAAGAGATTCTGTTATTAAAGATTTTACGGTTGTTACAAAGCAGCGGATAAAGCTTTATAAGTACAGAAATACTCGAAATCCCAAAAGGAACTGGAAGGTAGTAGCTTTTACTCCTATCCTGGGAAGAACTGAAGGTTCTGACTTAGAGATTCTGTCTGTTTGTGTTGACCACAACGGGGAAGAGATCTTCTCGATTCAAAACGACAGCACCGATAGTATACTTAATTTTTACATGGGAAGAGAAACCTTTGTTAACTTCAGGCCCAATGTGACTCTTCACGTGAAAATGAGCGTTGCTAATCCCACTCCTTTCGTCTATGAGCCTGGTGAAGTGGCTCTGGTGCATTACGGAGTCAGAAGAGGAATTATGAAAGCAAGGAGGCGGCTTACTGATCCTGAAAATGATGATGTTTTCGAGGGTTTGGTTAGAATGCATGGACATGGTTCTCATATGTGCAGAACATTTTTTGACCTTATAGATATGGCAACAATTTTTGATAAGGATGCTCCGGTTAATTCGACCTTCTGGGCACTACCTTACAGGGTTAGAAGGCACTAAAATTTGTTTCAACAGAATCTAAAATGTGCTATGCTCTTCAGAGGCGTGGTTCCCATTTTGGCATGGGAAATAAGTACAACTATTCTGTCATTGTGAGAAAGCCGAACAAGGTGAAAGGTAATGAAGCAATATTTGAATGGTAGGGGCAGGTGATAGGTTTAGGAGGAGGTTTTCGCAGAGTAGATTGTTTTTCTACACTTGGTGCATCGCAATGAAAGGGTGAGGAAGAAAATTTTCAGCGGTGCGGAATTTGTTTAAGTCTGATTCAGGAATATGGTATATACTTTGGGAAGGCATTTTGCAATAATCTGAGCTAAAAAGATCGAGTATTACAGGTTTAAATTTAATGAGTTTGTTACAATCAATTTTGCTTTTATCACCTGCCTCATAAGCTGTTTTTAGTGGAGTAACACCACCTTTATATCTGTTAATCCTGAGTGTGTTAAAGTAAACCATATATGTATAGCATTTAGACAAAAGATCAACTCTATCTTTATAATCCTCAATATCAAAGAACT
>QNCQ01000253.1 GCA_003645825.1 Fidelibacterota bacterium | reverse complement strand
TACTGGACCAAGGTACTCCATCTCATCCTTCAACATCTCTGCAACCCTTTCCGAAACATTTCCTAAAACCTTCTCCTTTAGCTCGTCATTAGCAGCTTTCAGTGCCATTGCAAGCGTCTTCGTATCAACCTCCTTTAGAATCCTCTGAACAGCAAAATCAGACAATTTCACAATATCTTCAAACAGGAACATCATGCTCGATATCTCATCTGCCAGTTCAGGATCTCTATCCCTTATACTCTCCAGAATAGCTTTTTCCACCGATCGGTTCACGGAATTCAAAATTGAAGCCACTGCCTCTGTCCCACCAAGTTTTTCAAAGTCCGCCCCAAAAGCAGTATCTATCTGTTGTTTCAATATTTGTTCTATATCCTTCACAAACTCAGGGCTTGTGCGTTCCATAGTAGCAATTCTATAGGCGATATCAGCCTGCATATTTTCAGGAAGCTGGGAAAGGATAGATGCTGCTTGTTTGGATCTTAGATTCGCAAGTATAAGAGCAGCAGTTTGAGGATTCTCGCTCTCCAGAAAACTTATCAATTGCTTCTCATCCATATTTTGAAGCAAATGAAAAGCACTTACTTCTGTCGCGGCTTCCACTTTTTCTATAAGTTCTTCAGCCTTTTCTTTCCCGTAGGCAGTTTCCAGAACCTCTCTGGCATAGTCTATTCCGCCCTGAATTATATATTGGTTCGTCAGAGTAAGCTGATAAAATTCCTCTATAACCTCTCCAAGGGCTTCAGCAGAAACCTCTTTCAATTGAGCAATCTCTATACTGAGAAGTTCTATTTCCCTATCACTCAGATGCTTCATAACCTCGGCAGCAGTCTGCGTCCCAAGCGCTATCATTATTATAGCTGCCTTTTTCAAAGGGGTTATTTCTTCCTTGTCAGCCACCCCAAACCCTCCTACGATTGCTGTATCATTGACCTGATAAGTTGTGCCGCAGCTTCAGGGTTGTTCTTAGCAAACCTGATCACCTCCTGAGTCATCTTGTCCTTAGCTCTTAACTTGGCCTGTGCCTCAGGAGAAAGCTTGGCCATATATTTCTCTTCAAGCTCCTTAACAGCTATTTCTGCTTTTTCTTTTTCTCCAGGTGGCAATTCCTCGGCCTCCGCTGGAGCTCCAGCGAGTAATTCGGCTTTCAGCCCTACTTCACCAGGCAAAGCTACCAACGCCGTAGTTGTAGTCTTCAGCAAACTCCTTAGAATAAAAAACAGAGCCACCAAAGCAACCACAATCAACCCCTTATTCAATATATTCACTATCAGGTTTTTGCGCTCTTCCCGAATAAAGTACTGCTTCTCAGCTTCAACTGCGGCCTCATCGAACTTGAGATTCTGAACTTCAACAATATCGCCTCTCGTTTTATCATATCCAATGGCACTCTTTACAAGAGCAGCTATCTGTTCCAGCTCTCTATTGCTCCTCGGAACATACTGTTTGGTCTCTCTGCCCCGCCCATCTTTCACTGTTCTATAAGTGCCATTAACAAGTACAGCAACGGAAATCTTTTTCACTCTACTTGGCTCACCAACGTAATGCTCTATTGCCTTCCCAAGTTCATAATTAGTAACAACATTCTCTCGAGTGTGTTGCTCATTCGTCTTATTGCTGGTATCTGCTGAAACTAAATTCTCTGTATGGGTTTCTTCACTTACCACAACGACATTGTCGGGGTCATACTTCTCAACCGTTCTCTCGATCCTATCGAAGCTTAAATCCACAGCAACCTTTACGACAGCATTATTCCTCCCAACGACGCTTTCAACTATTTCCTTAACCTTCCTCTGCAATCTATTTTCTATACTATGCTTTATCTCCCACTGTGAGCCGACAGATCCCAGTGCCTTCTCTTCCTCCGGAGCTCTGCTCAAAATATTGCCTTCTGAATCGACAACAACCACATCTTCAGGCTCTATTCCCTCAACACTATTAGCAACAAGCGCTGCTACGCCTCTAACCTGATCCTCTGTCAGGTACCTTCCCGGTTGAAGATACAAAACAACAGATGCAGACCCTTTTTTTCTTTTCTCAAACAACCTCTCTTCAGGCAAAACCAGATGCACCCGACAACTTTTCACTTCAGGAAACTGATTTATCGTCTTCATCAACTCACCTTCCAAAGCCCTCCTCATATTGAGACGCTGCATAAAAGTTGTCATCCCCACCTTTGCATTATCAAAAATTTCATATCCTGTAACCTTTATCCCACTATACCCTTCCTCAGCAAACTTTAACCTGAGTTCCGCCACCTTATCCGAAGGAACCAAAATTGTCTTCCCCCCGCTCTTCAATTGATACTTTACTTTCATATCCCGAAGTTCGCTCACGATTTTACCTGCCACACTGGGATCCATATCCGTATAGAGTACACTATATTCCGGCCGATTCGCCCAGACAACTAAAGCAATTATCGAGGAAAGTATCCCTATAAATACAGTAACTATCAATATCCGTTGACCGATGCTATAACGCTTGAGAAATCTACCTATCAACTCAATAATTCTATTCATATGCCATTACCCTATACCTGCATCCTCTCTATTTCCTTATAAGCCTCGATCAACTTATTCCTTATCTCAAGCATAAGATTAAAACTTAACCTTGCCTCTTCAAGAGAAACCATCGCTCCTGTAAGATCATCTGATTCCCCACGAATTACACTGGAAACCTTCTCCATAGAGTTTTCCTGAGCCTCATTAACCGCCTCTAAAAAACCCTTTATTGTGTCTCCAAAGCTTACTTTTTCTCTTTCTTTCTCTTTACCGACATCTTTAGCAACTTCACTTATAAGACCCCTATTTCCGCTAATTTCCCATACTTTCATACAGCATACACCTCCTTTAACCTTTCACGTCCAGAAGATTTCCCTTAGCAATCTGATCAAATTTAACCCTCCCTCCATAGAACGTAAGCTCATCAGGCTCACTTACCCCGAAAAGGAAATGAAGCGCCAGTTTCTCTTCGGGACTTAAATTAACAGAAACCCCTTTCACTTCACCATGTTCAAGTTCTCCAAATCCCGATTTTTCCTCAATTTCCTTGACGAAAGCAGTTTCAGAAAGCTTCCCGGCTTCGCCACGGTCCCTATAGGCAAATTCGCTGGCGATATTATATCGATTTAATATATCCCCAACTTTCATAGCCTACCTATAGCCTCAATATTCTTTTTGCCATTTCCTTCGCAGAGTCCATAACTGTCACATTCGCTTCATAACTCCGCATTGTAGAAATCATGTCAACCATCTCATCTATAATATCCACGTTTGGCATCCTGACAAAACCGTTCTCATCAGCCTTCGGGTTGAGCGGATCATAAACGAGTTTCTCTCCCTGGACTTCTTTTACCTGGATCCCGCTTTTATCCTTCCCTTTTAAACTCTGCCCCAGAAAGTTCGGAGAAGAAATGTGTTTTCTGTTTGTAGTCCTGAGCCTCAGCTTGAGCTCATCTGCAAAACCTATCCGCCTGTCCTTCGCACCCTGAAACACCACTACTTTTCTATGATAAACCTGACCCTTATCATCAGGAAGCTTCTCCGCATTAGCAATGTTCTCTGAAACAACTTCCATCTTCTTCATATAAGTCGACAACCCCTGGAAT
>QNCQ01000252.1 GCA_003645825.1 Fidelibacterota bacterium | reverse complement strand
CAAGAAACTCCGTGAGGTATGGAAAAAAATCCCTGTGAATATTACGGAGTGTGATGCAGCTTATGTCGAAATTACCCGGTGTGTAAAAGATTTTATTATTGAATTTCTTGAGGGATATCGTCGAGAGCTTGATAAGCGGGGGTTGCTTGATTTCGTGAGGATGGAAATACTGGCTATTGAGTTCCTTGCCTCCGGTTCAGAGAGAGCTATTAAATTCTCAAAAAAGTTCAAATTCCTGCTAGTGGATGAGTTTCAGGATATTAATCCGACTCAATATGCTTTGATAGAACATCTTGAGAAGAACAATCCTGATATAGTTTTGTTTTTTGTAGGAGACGAAAAGCAGTCTATCTACAGATTTCGTGGTGCAGATGTAACGATAATGAATGAAGTGAAGAAAAGACTGGAGCCCCTTGGTCTACATACAAATTATAGAAGCGTTCGTGGACTGGTGGATTTTCAGAACTACATTTTCCCGATTATTTTTGAGAAAGGGAATACCGGGCTTAATTTTGAGGCTCCATATCCAGATAAAAAAATAGTGGCAAGCTGCCAGGAAAAATTACCTGTGCCTCCCGTCGAGATAGTCCAGATTGAAAAGGATATAGAGGCCAAAGTTAGTTTTCCTGAAATCGAAGCTAAGTATATTGCGCTAAGAATAAAGGAGATGGTGGGGAATGCTGAGATATTTAGGGTAAAGGAGTTTAAGTTTGACACTGTTCGGTATGGTGATATTGCAATCCTAATTCGGAATTACCGACACCAGAAAAAGTATGAGGATGCTCTAGAAAAATTGGGTATTCCATTCTACTCAATAGGCGGATTTGGTTTTTATGATCAGCCTGAGATCAAGAATCTTATAAGCTTTATGCGCGTCATTCTAAACCTTGATGATGAACCAGCCCTTGTGGGAACGCTACGTTCCAGTCTTTTTGGTGTGAGTGATAAGGCGTTGATGGAATTTGCCTCCGTTGGGAAAGTTGTTTCTGGTATCAAGCAATACCTTTCCGGAGAGAAAAATTTTGAATTGGATGAGAGTGACAGATACCAAATGGAGAAATTCAGAGAAATGTATTGTTCTCTAAGGGAAAAATTACCTGCTGTGAGTGCTCCGGAGCTTTTGCAAGATATTATTCTTAGAGCCAATTATATTCCAGTTCTTGCCAGATTACGGGGGGGAAACCAGCGGATAGCGAATGTCAGGAAGCTGTTAAATATTGCAATGGAATGGGACGCGAATTCAAGTCTTTCTCCAATTGAATTTATCAGAAGGATTGGAATGTACAGGCAGGTTCAGGTTCGGGAACCTGAAGCTAACATTCTATCAGAAGCAGAAAATAGCGTAAAAATAATGACAATTCACAAGTCAAAAGGGCTCGATTTCCCTGTTGTAATACTTCCTTTGTCTTATAATCTACAAAGCAGATATCCAGAGGTTCTTTTTGACCCCGTGTATGGTATCCTTCCTATAATAAAGTATCCAGAAAGCGATAAGGAACCAGTGCTTGTTTCACTCGCAAAGGGGATGGAGCGATTAAAAGAGAATGCGGAAGAGAAAAGAATATTTTATGTGGGTGCGACAAGGGCTAGTTCCTATCTTATTATCATAGGTGAGCATAGACCAAGATTGAGTAACGTGAACTGGAAACTCTTGACAGAAATAGTAAATTATCAGAAAAATTATTATCAGACATTGTCCTTGACTTACAGCAAGATACAAGATGATTTTGAGAGTATGTGTCGAAGTACTGATGTAGTATTCAAGGTAAAACCTTCTGAGGAAGTAGATAAAAAAGTTGGGAAAGATTTCTTGGAAAGAATAAAGCCTGTTAAGGTGACTCCTCAAAGGATTACCGCTACAGAGTATGCGGACAAGTTATTTGGGGACATTGGGTTTGTGGGTTCTGATGAGGCGGGTCTTCCTCTCCCTCCTGATGAGGTGGGAAGTGTGATCCACAAAGCTCTTTCGTGGTGGGACTATAGAGACATAAATCAGGTGAGGGACTATCTCAGGAAAATTTTAGAGGGATATTACCTTGCCAGGGAGCAGAAGGATGGGCTGGTTGCAGAGATATTGAAATGGATGACTCCCCTTTTGTCATGTGACAATAAGATAGCTTCCCTCATTAGAGAAGCTATAGATGTTCAGTCGGAAGTGGAGATATCGGGATTCTTGGGAGGTTTTTTCGTGGAAGGAGTGATAGATTTGCTGATAACCCAGAAAGAGCATTCTATTATTGTGGACTTTAAGACCGATAACCCGGCTTCAGCGGAAAGTGCCCGAGTGGTGGAGAAGTATAAAGCCCAGCTTGATGTTTATGCTGCTTTACTTCGAGAACGGTACAAAGTAAAGGTAAAATCTCACATTGTCTATTTCTTGCGAACTGCCAAAGCTTATGAAACTACTGTTACAGATGAGGTTGTGAAGAAAGTAAAAGAAAAGTTAAGGAAACTCACAATTTCTGGGCGGTAGAACCTCTTTTTTAACCGTTTTGGAGAATATCTGTCTAATCTGGTGAGTTTATTTGAAGTTATTTTACTTGTTTTCGCTTTTTAAAAAATAATAGTAAACAATCTCGGATGAGATTTACAGGGTTACTTAATTGAAGGACAAAGAAGTTTTAAGGCAGGAATTTAACAGAGTTATTTTGGAGAATTATAAAATGATTTATCATCTGTTTTTCAGGATGTTAAAAGATCATGATGAGGCAAAGGATCTGACGCAGGACACGTTTTTTAAGGCGTACAAAAAATATAATTCGTTTCGTCATGAATCGAGTGTATCAACCTGGCTTTATAGAATTGCAGTGAACACAGGAATAAACTATCTGAAAAGGAAAAAATACATTACAGAGAGGACTAAAGGGGAGGACACCGTAGCAAATGCGGGAACTGATCCCGGTGTCCCGGTAGAATTTGATTATACTGCACTTACAAATGCTATTTCGAAGTTGTCTCCTCGACAGCAATCTGTTGTTATCTTAAGAGTGTATCAGAATTTGCCATTTAGACAAATAGCCAATATAGTGGGAGGTACGGAGAATGCAGCAAAGGTAAACTTTTCGCATGCAATTAAAAACCTTAGAAGTATCCTAAGAGGGGTAAAAAAATGAGTTTGTGTCGGAAGGTACAGGAATTGATCCCGTTATATATTTTAAGGGACTGTGATAATGATGAAGCCAGTAAGGTAAGAGAACATCTTCAGGGATGCAATGTATGTAGGGAGTACTTCCAATATGTTACACAATTATATCGATCGTTTGAAGCGACAGAAGAGGTTAGCGTCCCTGAGATCGGGCCAGAGATAGTTTACAATGTCAACATGAGAATAGATAGATTTCAGAGGAAACGAAGGGTTATTGCTGCTACAATTCCATCCTTTGCCCTTGTGTTTATCGCTCTGGTGGTATCGATATTTCTTATTCAAAACGTTGGTGACAGGGCTTCGTCTTCGGTTTCTAATATGGAGTTTATGCAGAGTGTGGGACTTCTGGGAGAGGTGACAGATGAGGCAATTTATGAGGCTTTGACCAATACAAGTTCTGTTATATCAGACGATTTAGCCAATACAGTTGATCTAAAGAAAGAATACCTGTTGTATGAGTTT
>QNCQ01000251.1 GCA_003645825.1 Fidelibacterota bacterium | reverse complement strand
GAATTAGTATATTAACACTGCACAAAATCTTGAGGTCGGAATGGCAGTCGTAACTGTTAAAAAACCTTTAAGAGAAAAGCTCGGAGATGATGGCGCAGAAGCTCTGGTCGAACTTATAAACGAAGCTCAGGAAGAAACTCAAAACAACGTAATCAAATTCGTCGAAGAAAAATTCGAAAAAAGACTCTCCGAAGAACTGGCTAAGGTTAAAGTCGAAATTGGTGAAGTAAAATCCGAATGGATAACCAGAATCGAAGAGGTAAGGGCCGAAATGAAATCCGATAAGGCGGATCTCATCAAATGGATGTTCATTTTCTGGGTTGGGCAGATTGGTGCCATTCTTGGAATACTCTTTGCCTTCTTCAAGGGTTAATTCAGGAGTTAAAAAGTTCAATGGGGAGTTCAACGTTAAAAAGTTCAACGTTCAACGTTTGAGGTTCAGCGCCTAACATTTACTACCTCCACACAAAATAAAATATAGAACATAGAACCTTGAACTTTGGAACTTTGAACTCTCGAACCTTGAACTTCCTTAATGTAGAACTTCGAACTTTGAAACCTTGAGCTCCCCTTCAGAAACTCGCACAAAAGTTGACATAGACGACAATAATTCTTATTTTCTTAACAGTTTTGTTAAGATTAACGGAACAGAAATGTTATCATCTATCGAACTAAATAAACTGACCAGCAGGCTAAGAGTCGATAGGGAAAGAGTGATAAGAGAATATTATGAACTTATTATCCTCAACGAAATATCTGGCTTCAGTTGGAGCAGTTTTATCATCTTCAAAGGAGGAACTTCCCTCAGACTTGCTTACGGCTCCCCCAGATTCTCCGACGATCTTGATTTTTCATTGATTCAGAAAATAAACTCCAGGGAAATCTTCTCCTCAGTAAGGAAGATAGCCAGCAAATACCATTTTGAAATAAGCGATTTATGGGGAAAAAAGAATACGATACTGGCAGAATTTAAAATCTCGGACAAAAACCTGCCTCAGAACATCAGGTTAAAAATTGAGATATCAAGAAGGATCTCACCTTCAGAGCATTCCGAACTTAAAGTTATTTCCTCAGAAACATGCCCCCTGAACGTGCTATCAAGGGTTATGAAATTAGAACACATACTGGAAGAAAAACTAAAAGCCCTGGAATCCAGAACTGATCCGAGAGACCTATTCGATATATTCTTTATATCTCAGAAAATGAACAGGGATTTCAATAACATTATTTCGAACGTGAATACAAAAAGGTTCAAACGGAGAGAGATTGTCCAAACACTAAGGAAATACCTACCCACCAACTGGTATGGCATTATAGATGAGATTATTAAAAAAATTGAAGGAAATTAACAAATCCATCTACACTGTAGCCGATATACAGAAAATAACAGGCTATAGCAGGAACGTTTGTTACGTATTACTCAATAGATTGATATCAAGAGACGAACTGGTAAGGCTAAAAAATGGAGTCTATACACTTCCAGAAAAGCTGGGAGACATTGAACTTATTGCAAATCGTCTTTACTTTCCATCCTACTTATCGCTCGAATCAGCTCTTTCAAAATACGGGGTAATTTCTCAAATACCGTACCAGCTCAACTTCGTTACCACACTAAAAACCAAAAGGATCGAAATAATGAATCGGACATTGAGTTACCACATGATAAAGGCAAAATATTTTGACTACTACACGAGACTGGATAATGGACTATTTATAGCTATCAAAGAAAAAGCTCTGTTTGACCTGATATACTTTTCTTCAGCAGGAAAATATACATTTGTAAAAAGCTATCTTAACCCTGATAAAATCGACATGGAACTGTTCGTTGAAATCTGTAAAAACCTCCTCTCAGATAGAGAATTGCCGGGGTTTCTGTCATGGCTTGAAAGATAAGAAGGCTGTTGGGTTCGATTTAGAAAAGCTCAACGCTTAAGAGTTCAATGTCACCACCTACACAAACATAGAACCTTGAACTTTGAACTTTATATATAGCCCTGCCACACTACGCTCGCAATGACGGGAGGGTGAAAGCACTACGTTCTCATAGCCATATATACTTGATAAATTCGCCAATAATTGCTTATTTAAATCCGTGGATACTAAACTAAAAAGGTGTACAAATGAAAAAGTCATTTCACAAAACTTTGCTCACTCTTTTTTTATTAACAGTTTTTGCAACACTCTCTTTCGCACAGTTCCACCGAGGTGTAAACTTAACAAACTGGTTTCAGGCAAATAGCCCCCGAGAAATACAGTTCAACAAATTCACCAAAAAAGATTTAGAAAACATAAAAAGTCTTGATTGTGACGTAATAAGATTACCCATAAACCTCCACTCAATGACATCGGGTGAACCAGATTATACCATTGACCCATTACTATGGTATTTTCTTGATCAAGTTTTAGACTGGGCAGAGGAATTAAACATAAATATAATAATCGATAACCACAGTTTCGACCCTTCAGGGGATACATCCACAGACGTAGGCGAAATTCTTAAACCAGTATGGAGACAAATCGCAGAAAGGTACAAAAATAGATCCAGATTAATCTACTATGAAATTCTAAACGAACCTCATGGAATCAGCAGCAGTTTATGGAATGCAATCCAAGGAGAGGTCATTAATGAAATAAGGCAAATAGATACAGTCCATACAATCGTTGTTACTGGCACCGATTATAGTGGTGTTGATGGGCTCAAAGAAGTGGAAATATATGCTGACACAAATCTGATATATACATTTCATTTTTACGAACCGTTTTTATTCACACATCAGGGGGCATCATGGGTAACCCCTTCAATGGAAGATATTTCTGGCATTCCTTTTCCTTATGACCCTGACAGAATGCCAGCTTTACCCTCTCAATACAATGGGACGTGGATACAAAGCATTTATAACGCATACTCCTCTCAAGGTAACGAGAACTGGGTAGATAGCAGATTATCTCAAGTTGTCCAGTTTAGAAATTCAAAAAACATAAAAGTATACTGTGGAGAATTCGGCGTCTATATGCTGAACAGTGAGAATGATGACAGGGTCGAATGGTATCGGATAGTTAGAGAGTATTTTGACGAGAATAACATACCATGGACAATATGGGACTATAAAGGTGGTTTTGGATTATTCGAAAAAGGGAGTAGCGAACTATTTGACTACGATTTAAATGTTCCTTTACTTGAAGCCCTCGGGATGAACATACCTCCCCAAAAAGAATTTGAAATTAAGCCCGATAGCGTCGGATTTAAAATCTACGACGATTATCCTGGAGAATTAATAAACCTTTCTATATGGAATGAGGGATATCTGGATTTCTATGACGACAGCAATCCGGCTAAGGGCAATTTTTGTATTCACTGGACCAATGCAAACAGGTATAATATCATCGGTTTTGACTTCTTAATAGATAAAGACTTAACCTACCTATTAAATAATGGCTATTTCTTAAGAATGTATGTTAAAGGAAACACCCCGAACACAGCAATTGACGTGCGATTCATCGATACCAAAGAAAGTGAAAAAGAAAGTGAAACAGACCATCCATGGCGAAAAATATTCACTATAAATGATGAAATTGTAGCTTGGAACAATACATGGCAATATATAGAAATCCCCCT